>JBICIB010000852.1:0-3208 GCA_043101415.1 Planctomycetota bacterium JB042
GGTCGCGGCGGACGGGCCGTCGCCGCGGCGGCTGGTCGCCTCCGTCGACGCCGCGCGGCTCCACGCCCCGCTCCGTCCGACGCGATCCGCCGCGGCGCCCTGGCTCGGCGCCCTGCTCCTCGCGGGCGGACTGGTGCTGCTCGTGCGGCGACGCGACCGGGCCGCGCCCGCGCCCTCGCCGCAGCCGCGGCCCGGCCGCGCGGACGCGGGGGACGACGACCCGACCTCGGACGACCTCGCCGACGCGTACGCGAAGCTGCAGGAGCTCGACCGGCAGAAGGACGCGTTCCTCTCGTCGGTGTCGCACGAGTTCCGGACGCCGCTCTCGTCGATCCGGTCGTTCTCGGAGATCCTCCTGAACTACGAGAACGAGGACCCGACGACGATGCGGGAGTTCCTCTCGATCATCCACGAGGAGAGCGAGCGGCTGTCGCGGCTGGTGAACGACCTGCTCGACCTCACGAAGATCGAGTCCGGCTGCGCCGAGTGGCGCATGACCCGCGTCGACCTCGGTCCGCTCGTCGAGACCGTCCTCCGGAGCGCGTCGTCGCTCGCCCGCCAGAACGGAGTGGAGCTGTTCGCGCACGTCCGCGACGAACTCCCGGCCGTCGAGGCGGACCGCGACCGCCTCCATCAGGTCCTCACCAACCTGGTGTCGAACGCGCTGAAGTTCTCGCCGGAGCAGGGGCGGATCGACGTCCGGGTCGGGATCGAGGACGGAAGGCTCCGGATCGACGTCGAGGACGAGGGGCCCGGGGTGCCGGAAGAAGACCGGGAGCGGATCTTCGAGAAGTTCCACCAGGCCCGGCAGCCCGACGGCGACGCGCCGCGCGGCACCGGTCTCGGCCTGCCGATCAGCCGCGAGATCGTCCAGCACCACGGCGGACTCCTCTGGGTCGAGCCGCGCCCGACCGGTGGGAGCCGGTTCACCTTCACGCTCCCCGTCCCGGTCCGGGTCTCCTGAGGGAACCGCGCCAAGGCGTCCCCGGCCGGCGCCACCGCTCGACGCCTCGAACCGACCGTCCGGCCGCGTAGGCTGGGCCGCATGACGGTCGTGCTCCTCTTCTGGCTGGTGACGCTGTTCGTCGAACCGATGGCGTTCGAGCAGCCGCACCTGAAGGTCGGCGTCCTCCTCGGCGTCGGGTCGCTCCTCCTCCTCCCCTCGGCGTGGGCGGGGTCCCTCCGGCGCGCCGCGGCCGCGCCGCTCCCCGGTCCGCTCGTCGCTTTCTCCGCCGTCTTCGCGGTCTCGCTGATCGCGACCGCGCTCGGCCCGCCCCACCTCCCCGCCGCGATCCGCGCGACGGCGACCCTCCTGCTCCTCCTGCTCGCCGCGATCGCCGCGCACGAGGACGCCTGGTCGTTCCCGCTCCGCATCCCCCGGGCCCTGCTCGCCGCCGGCGCGGCGATCGGCGGGCTGGCGATCGCGCAGAAGGCGGGCGTCGACTTCCCGTTCCGCGACGTCGACGGCGCCGACGCCGCGGTCGCGACGTTCGGCAACACGAACCTGACCGGCGAGTTCCTCGCCCCCCTCGTCGCGCTGGGCGCGGTCCTCGTCGCCGGCGCGCGCGGGGCGGACCGGTTCCTCGCCGGGGCCGCGCTCGTCCTCTCGTCCGCGGGGGTGGTCGCCTCCGAGAGCCGGGGCGCCGCCGTCGCCGCGCTCGCCGGCCTCGTCGCGGCGGCCCTCTTCGCGCGCGGCGTCGCGCCGGGGCGGGTCGTCGGCGCGCCGCTGCTGCTCGGGCTGGCGGGAGGGGTCGGGCTCGCCGTCGCCGCGGGCGGCCCCGGCGTCCTCGGGTTCAAGGCGATCGACGAGGCCGACGCGTCGATCGTCTCGATCGAGTACCCGACGAACGCGCAGCGCCTCCTCCTCGCCCGCGCGGCGTTCGAGATGGGGAAGGACGCGCCGCTGGTCGGACACGGTCCCGGGAGCTTCCGGAGCGTCTTCCCGCCGTACCGCGACCCGGGCGAGGCGACGATCGAGACCCTCGCCGGAGCGCCGTCCGAGGCGGAGGACCCCCACGACCAGTACCTCCTCCTCTGGACCGAGGGAGGCGTGCTGGCGCTCCTGCCGTTCCTCCTCTTCCTCCTCCCGGCGCTCTTCGCGTTCCGGCACGCCGCCGTCCTGCCGCCGGACGACCCGCGACGCGTCGTCGGCCCGGCGCTCGCCGCCGCGCTCGCGACGCTCACGGTCGCGATGCTGTTCCGCTCGTCGCTCGCCCACCCGCCGACCGCGCTCCTGGTCGTCCTGACCGCCGGCGCGCTCCTCCCGTTCCGCGACGCGGCGGACGGGAGAGGGGGGCGGGAAGGGAGCGCCTGGGGACGGATCGTCCCGCTCTACCTGGTCGTCACCGCCGTCGTCGGCCTGCGCATGCTCGCCGGCGACCTCGCGCTGGCGCAGGGCGTGCGCGCCGGGGAACGGGCCGTCGAGCAGGGCGACCCGAGCCACCTCGCGGCGATGAACGACTGGCTCCGCTTCGCCGCGCTCGCCGACGACGCGAACCTCGGACTGCTGCAGTTCTCGGCCGCCCGCGCCGAGCAGCGGGCCGAGACCTCGCCCGAGGCGCGCGCCGAGGCGATCGAGCGGCGCGAGCGCATCCTCGCGCTGCACCCGTTCCACCGCGACTCGCTGCTCCGCCTCGCGTGGCTCTCGCTCCTCGAAGACGACGTCGACGGCGCCCGCGCGCTCCTCCGCCGCGCCCTCGCCGTCCGGCGCGCCGACGACCCGGACGGCGAGGCGGCCCTCCTCGCCACGACCCGCTTCGCGCCGTACGCCGTCCGCCTCCTCGCCGACGACGTCGAGGACGGCCGCGCCTCGCTGGACGACCTGCGCGCGCTCGCCGACGCCGCCGAGTCGAAGGGGGACCGCCTCTCCGCCGCCCTCGCGCTCGCCACGATCGTCCGCTTCCGTCCCACCGACGCCGACTCCGCGTTCCGTGCCGCCGAGCTGTTCCGCGACCTCGGCCGTCCCGAGATGGCCGACGTCCTGTTCGCCGAGGCGCAGCTCGCCTACGGGATCGTCCACCTCGGCGGCCGCGACCACGCCGCCGCCCGCCGCGCCGCCGCCGCCTCGAGACGCCACGCCCCCTCCCTCAAGGCCGACGTCCTCGCCGCCCTCGCCGACTACGCCGACGGCGACGAGACCCCGTTCCGGAACCTCCTCCCGACCGCCCGAGCGAAGCTGGACCCGACGTTCGTGGCGGCGCTGAGGATG
>JBICIB010000853.1:0-8462 GCA_043101415.1 Planctomycetota bacterium JB042
CGACGCTCTTCCGATCTGTCCCGCAGTCCGGGGAGCCCGATCGAGCCGTCGACGTACGGGATTTGGACCAACGTGCCGTCGGCCCGCAGGAGGAGGTTGGAGAAGAGGCGGTCGCCGACGTCGTTCAGGCGGCCGGGGCTCGGCGTCGGGTGGGTCGACGACTGGAACATCACCGGGAGCCAGGAGAAGCCGGCGCCGGCGCTCCACTCGAACCAGCGGAACACGTCGTTCTCGTACGTGCTCCCGACCACTCGCCCCTCGTTGCTGACGTCGCTCAGACCGCTGCTGTTGAGCGGGTACGAGCCCGTCGGGACGACGACGTGGAGCTCGAAAGGGTGCTGCCCGGCGGCCGGGCCGGCGAGCGCGAAGAGGGAGAGGAGGGCGAGGGAGGCGGCGCGATGGCGGTCCATGGTCGGACTCCGGAGAAACCGTCGAAGGACCATGCGACGTCCGCCGCCCGTTCCTGTCACGGAGCGCGTGGATTCCGGGCTTCGCCGTCGGTCGCGTCCGTCTGACCTTCGCCGAGATGCACTCGAACTCGGGTCGTCGGAGAGTCGGAGCGCCGATCTCCCCGTGAACGCTCCTCGCTCCCTCTCCGTCCCGACTCAGGACGTGCGGATGGATGGGGGAGAGGCGTGGGAGACCCGGGCAGGAGCGCTCAAGGCTTCCCGAAGATGTCCTCGGGACGATCGTCCTCGCTCCAGTTCGGGTTCGGCTCGTTCGGCTCGCCGCGCGGAGGGAGGTCGTCGCGCCGTCCATGCGTGTCGAGCCAGATCCTCCAGAGCAGGATGCCCGTGGTGAGCAGGACGAGGACGGCGGCGACGAGGATCAGCTGCACGGTCTAGCGATCGATCTCGAGTCCCCTCACGAACTCCTCGAACTCGCTCTGCAAGGCGTCCATGTCGACCCCGGGGAAGAACTTGTTCCAGCTCTCGGGCGTCGCCTTGGCCTGGTGCGTTTCCTGCAGGAGCCCGATGAAGGAGGGCCGGTACTCCCCGCCCTTGCCGTGCAACAGAAAGTTGCAGACCGTGGCGGCAAGTTGGAAGTGGACCCCCGCGCCGAACTCCGAATCCTGCATCGAGAAGAGCTTCGTCAGGCTCGGAAGCGAATCCAGGTTCTCCTTGCAGTAGGCGAAGGCGCCGTTCGTCGACTCGCCTGGACGCAGGTGGAGCAAGCGCGGGTGCGAGAGGCGCCACTTCCCCTCTTCGAGGACGTAGTACTGCATGAACTCCCCGAGTCCCAGGGAGCACCAGAACTGGTGGGTGATGGCCTTCCGGCTGGTTGCGTGGACGGAGTACGCCAGCGTGATCTGGAAGGTGAGACTCCTCTTCAACGGGTTCTTCAGGAGCTCGAACGGCATGTCGAGCAGTCGACCCGGCTTTCCGGCCTCGAACGCCATGACGCAGTAGGCCAGGCCATCCGGCGCACTGAAGGTTTCGGCGCCCATTCTCAGGGGCATCGAGATGGTCGATCCGTTGGGGATGTCATCGAGCCGGAGCGAAAGTTCGGCATTGGTCTGCGTGACGATGACGGGGAGCTTGCCGCGATAGGCTCGTAGATCCCACTCGTCGGCGAACTCTCTCAAGAAGAACCGCCGGTACGCGCCGACGTAGGCCAGGACCTGTTTCGCCGTGCGCAGGGACATGGTCGTCTCGACGCGGTGGACTTCGTCCTCGAGTTGCCAGCGATCCGACCACTCGGAGTGCTGAGCATTCAGGGCGGCAACGCCCTCCGCGTCGTACCACTGTCCTTCGAAGAACTCGGAGCCGCCCTCATATCGAGCGACGTCATCGGGGGCCGTCCAGCACTGGTAGGGCTCGAACCACTTCAGTTCGATCCCCAACTCGGCCTGGACCTGGTCACGTGGGAAGTGAGACATCAGGAGCGTGGCGATCTCCGCGTAGGTCGTGGGCGCGTCCCTCTGGCTGGCGAACTCGCACACGTCGACGAGAAGAGCGATGCACTTCTCGTCCGCTGCCGCGCGCAAGGTGACGAGCTTCTCGCCGAACGACTCCGACGATGCCGGCGCCCTGCCAGCGATCGACTTCCGTTCCTTCGAGATCTTGGTCGCATCGATTGCGACGGCCGAAGCTCTCTCCAGCTCGAGCACGGCCTTGTCGAAAGCCTTGGCGCGCGAGCACGCCTTGGCCAGCTTCAACAACTCCGCCGCCGCGCTCTTCCGCGCGCTCTCCGCCTTCTTGGCAACGGCTCTCGGAACGGTCTCGGCCGCGTTCGCCGGGACGCACATCGCGACGACGCACATCAGGACCACATGAGATCCGCTCATCAGCTCCCTCGGGGTTTCCTTCTTCCAGGAGGCATCATGAGGGCGAGACGCGCCCGACCGACCGGAAAGCCGCGGAACGGGGCTGTCACGGGGCGTCTTCTTCGACGATGACGCGACTGAGGTTTCCGTGACGGTCCGTTCCGAGCTCGACCATGGATTCCGACAGCGGCGGGAGCCCGATCTCCGCCCTCCTCGCGTCGACGTGTTCGCGGTCCTCGATCGCGCAGATCACGATCGGGTCGGCGAGCAGATCGTAGCACTGCGTGCCGTAGACCTGTGGCTCGACCAAGAGGTACCTCGTGCGATCCACGCACGCTGCGAACGTGTGCGCTTCCAGTCGGTGCCGTTTCGCGTCCGGCTCCATCGCGGGAATCGCCGCCAGGCGGAGCGGGAGCTCGCTGTGGCGCTGAACGAAACGGCAGGCGATCCTCGCGGCGTCGTTCCCGAACCGGTCCGAGTCGATCCAACCGAACTCGACGACCACGCCTTCGAGCCATTCCGTGTTCGCCCTGTCCACCTGATGATGCCCCAACAAAGACGCGAGACTGGCGTCGGAGTTCTTCGATCGGGCGCGTCTCTCTTCGCGCTCGACCAGCTCGCTGAGGACCATGTCGCGGTCCTCGTGACGGATCGGCGCGGGCGGCGGCAGCGCAAGGGGCTTCGCCTCGAGTTGCGGAGGGCGATTCTTCAAGCGTCGCAGCGTGTAGGTGTCCCAGTCGGCCTCCACGGTCAGCAGGCCATCGACCGCCATCAGGCTCCATCGCTCGTTTCCGCTCGCCCTCCGGATCGTCACGGAGTCCGCCGAGTAGGTGGCGCGCCGGATCGTGAGGCGGTCGAGTTCGAACAACCGAATCCTGCCCGGGGCGACTTCCAGGAAGGTGCCGGACGCGACGTCGCCCCAGTATCCGGCCAGTTCCGGCGACGGATGCGGGTTCGATGCCCCGCCGAGCATCGATGTGAACGACGCGATCGCAATTCGTAGTGCCATCATATCCCACCTGTTTCCGGACGTACGCGCTCCGTCATCGACGTGCGACTCGCCACCGAAGATCGACGTGCCGCCCCCTGCGCGTCCGCTCGCCCTTCATTCGAATCTACTCCGACTGCGCTTCGCCGGCAACGGCCGATACCAGTCCGCCCATGCCCCATCCGTGCGACCGAGTCCCGCGTCAGCGTGCGTGGCCGTCCTGGTCGACCCGAACGCCCCCAGCACGAAGAAGAAGCACCGAGAACCCTGACTGGCCTCACGCCGTTCACCGCGGCCTTCATCTGGCTCCCCAGGTGGGGGTCGGCGCGAGCGGCACCCTGAGTTCGCACGTCGGGGACGGGTGGGGCGGTCGGCAGGCGGTCGGCGGACGGTGCGGACGGACCTTTCCGCGGGGGGGTGAGGGGAGTTACCGTTGCGTCCGACGGTGAAGCGCCGCATTGTTGTTGAGCAGCGGCGGAGAGAAGGGCCCGAGGGAAGGAGGAACCCATGCGCCGATTCGAGCTCCTTTGCGTCATCTTCCTGTTCGCCTGTGCGTCTCCGAGGACGCGCGCGGCCTCGGTGGACATCCGGGGCGCCGGCACGGTCATGCCGCTCGCCGGACCCGTGGAGGTGACGGTCGTCGCGAGCGACGTCAACGTGGACGGGGACGAACTCGTCATCTGGCACGAGTTCACCGACGTCACGAGCGCGGTCATCCAGTCCCAGACGAACGTGACCGCCGAGGACGAGGACCTCGACGGGACGTACGAGGAGTGGGAGCAGAAGTACACGCTCGATCTGACCGGTCTGTCGTTCGATGCGGTGCCGGCCCTCTCCTTGCAGGCCACCGTGTTCGACGCCCAGGGTAATCCCGACGTTGTCGTCCGCGGTCTGCACGTGATCCAGCCGGCGGTGGTCGGCACGTCCAACACCTCCTGGGTCTCGTCCGTCGACGGCGACACGGCCGTCTACTACCTGTGGATCCGAGGCGGCACGCTGACCGACCACGCGATCACGGTGCTGAAGAACGGCGTCGACGTGACGCAAGCCGCGGCCGTGACCGAGACGGTCGTCTGGGACACGACCCGCGAGGGCTTCGTCGTCGATCGCCTGGTCAGGATCGAGATCGATCTCACTTCGATCACGTTCGGAGCGATCGGCGACACGTTGCAGATCATCATCGATCTCACGTTTCCGAATTGGGTCGCTCAGCTCGTCAGCGCACTGATCGAGGAAGTCGATCCGAACGCCGAGGCGGCGAAGCGGGCGAGCATCCGCAACTGCCTGAACGCCTTCGTCGCTGCCAGAGCAGCGAACGTCGGCACGTCGGGCGGTGAGACCACGATCGGCGGATCCCCGGGCGCCGTGGCCGACGCGGCGGACACCTTGGCGCAGTGCCTGAAGAACCGCGGCATGACCTCGGGAAAGGTCCCGATCTCCGGCGTCACGGGGGTCGGCACGGTGATCGTGGGGTTCGGGACGGTGTCCGGGAGCGCGAATCTGGTCATCGCCATGGGAGCCGACGGCGCTCCGGGCGTCAGCGGCAGCCCCGCGACCGCGACCAACGAGCACCCGGGGGGAGCCTCCGCCGCGGCAGGGGGCGACGGCGGCGCCGGAAGCGGGGGGAGCGGCGCGTCCGGTGGCGATGGGACCGCGACCTCGACCGGAGGGACGGCCGCCGGCGTCGGAGGAGCCGGAGGGAGCGGCGGGCTCAGTGGAAAGGGCGGTGACGGCGGCAAGGGGACGGCGACCAACAAGACCCAGGGGAAGCCGGCGACCGCCAAGGGGGGCGACGGCGGGGACCCGCTCGGCAACAATCCGGGCGGCGCCGGCGGACCCGCCTCGGCAAAGTCGGGGGCCAGCTCCACGAACAACACAGGCGGCCCGGGTGGGGACGGCACGTACGGAACGGGCGCTACGGCGACGCACGCGAACGGACAGCCGGGCGGATCCGATGGCACGGGTGGCCACTGACTCGGCCAGGAGCCGCCGTGATCCGTGGTGCGCCCCGCCGGCGACGATCGCGGAGCGGGCGACGTCCCGCCCCGGAGATCTCGGTGTCCCAGGGCGGGATCGAGCACCGCGGCCTGCAGGGCGAAGCCGCCGATGATCCCCGCGGGCGGCACGCCCGCGAGGGTCGTTTCGCTCCCGTGGCCCGGCCCCGTGCCGAGCAACACGCCGGCGCTCAGAGCAGCCGCGAGCGGTTGCACGTGCAGTGTGCAGCCTCCGCCCACGGGCACGCGGCCGGCCGTGCCGCCGAACAGATAGAGGACGGGGCTGCCGCCGAGGCCCTTCTTCACGGAGACGGCCACCGTCTGCGAGGGTGTCAGGCAGCTCTCGATCGTCATCACGGGCGCGAACCCTCCCGAGCCCGCGCAGCCGGTGCCGAAGGGCTTCGCCACATTGCAAAGGATGTACCCCGCGAAGGCATAGCCGTCGAGGTCCGGCGTGCCGAAAACGGCTTTGCCCTGGTACACATCCACGGCCTTCGCGAAGCCGAAGTTGATGTAGCTGAACGGCGCGAGCACCAGGTATGCCGTTTCGAACCAGGTGGCGCCGATGCGCTCGAACATGTAGCCGCGGCCGAAGTCGCCGTCCACGGGGATTTCGGGCGCGCCGATCTCCGCGATGCCGCCGTCCACGTCGAGGGCGAGGCCAAATTGCCCCGCGAGGCCGGGATCACTGCCCACCAAATGGGCTTGCAGGTTCCAGGTGTTGGAGCTGCGCTCGTCCGTCGCACGAGCGGAGAATCGCAAGACTCAGGTTCATCCCTGGAGCGACATCCCCGAGGACGACGAGCCGATAGACCTGCCGCCGTCGGCACCGGCTCCCTCCCCGTCCCAGCTCCGGACACCGTACCCCCGCCGATCCGCCCCCTCAACCAACGCCCCCTCCCCGACTTCCGCCGCCACCCCGAGACGAAGAAAGGCCGCCCGGAACCCCGGACGGCCTCACGCCGCTCCACGCGGCCTTCGTCTGGCTCCCCACGCGGGGGCGCGCGCGAGCGGCATCCTGATTTCGAACATGGGGGACGGGTGGGGCGGTCGGCGGGCGGTGCGGATGGATGGGGGAGAGGCGCGGGAGAGCCGGCGGGCCTCTCCGGCTTCCCGAGGATGTCCTCCGCCCGGCCGTCGCGAGCAGCCGCAGAACGACGTCGACTCGGTCAAGGCCCAGCGTTGCCGACTACGGGATGTCGAGCTGGACTCCGTTCGAGCCCGCGGCTCCGATCCGGCTCGTGGAATCGATGACGAAGGCCTGAGCGGTGGCGGTCACGCCCGAGGCCGCGGGAGGAACGGTGATCGGGAGGCTCGCGTTCCCCATGCCGTTACCGGTGCCGGAGAGCGGGAACGTCAGTGTGAGCGCCACCGGAGCGACGAGGAGGGTGCACCCAGCGCCGGCGTCCACGCTCGCTTGCGCCTGCCCAACGAGGAGGAGCGTGGGGGCGCCGCCGAGCCCGCTCGTGATCGACAGCTCCACCGTCTTCCCGGGACCGGCGCAACCCGAGAGCTCCAACGCGGGAACGAACCCGCCCGCCCCGGGGCAACCCTGTCCGTACGAGAGGATCTGAGGGCCGTACATGACGAATCCAGCGTCTCCCTGCAGGGCGCCGTCGTGCGCGCCCGTTGCATCGGTGGCGTCCCCGTTGAAGTGCCAGGCGGCGGCGAGCCCGGCCACGTTGTCGAGCTCGGACTCCATGTTCTGCGCGATCTCCACCTGCGACCGCGCGGTCGACCAGATGCGAGCTTCGTCGATCCACCCGTGGACGAACGTCGTGTCCCACGGTGGGGTGTGGCCGATCGTCACCGGTCGAGTGCTCTGGCGGACTTGGAGGCCCGCCAGGCTGCCGCCGTCGGCGGACGTGGTCTTGGTCACCTTCGGCACGCTGTCGACGTAGAGCACCGCGAGACCTGCGCTGCTGTCGAAGACCGCGGCGACATGCGTCCACGCTCCGACGGGGATCGTCTCGGAGGTCTCGAGAACGACCGCCTTGTCCTGGCCCTGCGGTCCGAAGAACAGCCAGAGCTGCGCGGTTCCATTCCCGCGGTACGTGAGGTCGAACGATCGGTCGGTCGTCGCTCGGACGCCGTCCCCCTTCGAGAGGATCCGTCCGTTCTGCTTGGACGTCGGGTGGATCCACGCCTCCAACGTGATCGCCGTCGCGTTCTGAAGCTCCGGGGCGCCCGGCACGGACACGAAGTCTCCGTCGCCGTCCAACGCCAGCGCTTCTCCGCACGAACCGACGTCACCGCGGCAGAGCCCCGCCGCCAGAAGCAGGATGATCGTGGACGCGAACGCTCGAGTCATGCCAGCCCCCCTTGGTGGTTCGTTGTACCAACCTCTCGCGTCGGGCGTCTCGCCCCTCCGTCGAGAGGGACCAGCGCAGCGCGCAGGCGGACTCGTGCGGGGGTCCCGCGGTCACGAAGGAACGGTGTCTCCCAGGGCGGTACCGACGGCTTCTGCGATGGCCTCCGCTTCGTCATCCGAAACGACGTACGCCTGCTCGCCGCGTCTCCACTGCGTCCACCCCCTCGTGGGATCGAAGTCGATTCCGAGACGACCAAGCGCATTGGAGAGCGAGAGGGCAACGTCTTCACCGAACTCCTTGGTTGCCGTCCAAGCGGTGCCGTTGCGGTAGAGGCCGACCAGGATCGCGTCGCCTGCAGTCACAGTTGAGTAGATGTTGATCGCGGTCTGACCCGTCCCAGGCGAGGTCCAGATTTTCTGATCGAAGCGCCGTTCGAATGCGAGCGCCAGCGGCGAGCCGCGACTGGGATCGGGAGGTGCTCCGTGCGGTGGGTGGCGCGACAGCGGCTCCGTGAAGGGCTCGTCGAGCTCGTGGAGATCGAAACGGCAGTCCTGGGACTCCGCGTATTCGATCCGGAACAGCTTCCGGAATCCGACGGCACTCGCTCCGAAGTATCGAGGGCGCCGATCCTCACGGAAGAGGTACCGGCACTTCTTCAGCGCATCGTTTCCTGCCGCCACAGACTCCATGTCGAATCCACTGGCTCCGTAGGCCTTCATCCGGTCAACGAGCGACGATGCCTCGGACGCGCGCATCTTGTTCTCGACGTAGAGCAGCAGCTCGTCACCAGCCCACACGGTGACGTCCATCAGATCGTCCTCGATCCGCACCTCATGCCCGAGTCGGTCGGCGGCTCCGCGGAGCTGCGAAAAGTCGGCGAGCTGGACGAGGAGCTCCCACCA
>JBICIB010000854.1:0-2967 GCA_043101415.1 Planctomycetota bacterium JB042
CGCGTCGGGGCGCGCGCGCGCGACGACGACCCGCCGGTTCGCGGTGCAGCGTTGCCCGGCGAACCCGAACGCGCCGTGGGCGACGTGCCGCGCGGCGTCGGCGAGGTCGTGGTCCGACCAGACGATCGCGCCGTTGTTGCCGCCCAGCTCGGCCTGCAACGGCAGCCTCCTTCCGGCGCAGAGCTCCTGCGCCGTGCGTCCGGCGGCCGACGAGCCGGAGAGCGTGACCGCGTCGACGAGCGGATCCGACATCAGCGCGCGGGCCGTCGACTCGTCGCCCGGCGCGAGCCCGACCAGGCCCTCGGGGAGGCCGGCGGCCTCCAGGTGCCGCATCAGGCGGACCGCCACCGCGTACCCCGCCGGGGCCGGCTTCCAGACCGCGGCGTTGCCGTACGCCAGCGCGGGGGCGAGCTTGCCGACCGGGATGGCGAGCGAGTGGTTCCACGGGGTGACGACCGCGACCACGCCGAGGGGACGATCGCGCGTCGCGACGTCGCGCGGGGACTCGGTCGCGGCGCGGCGAGCCGTGGCGCGCAGCAGGGCGATCGCCCGGTCGACCTCGGCCCGGCCGTGGCGGACCGGCTTGCCGACGTCCCGCGCCAGCATGTCGACGAGCTCGTCCCGGTCCGACGCGAGGAGGCGCGCCCATCGTTCGAGGAGGGCGGTCCGCGCGGACGGCTCGGACGCCGTCTCGCGCGCCAGGGCCTCGCGGGCGCGCGAGGTCAGGGCCGCGACCTCGGCCGGCCCGGCGATCGGCGCCCGGAACCGGGTCTCCGACGCGTCCCGGGGAGAGACGTGGACGAACTCCCGCGGCGCGGCGCCCGTCGCGCCGTCGCGCCCCGTCGCGCCCGGGCCGCCGCGTCGGATCGCCTCGGCGATCCTCTCGCCCATCTCGCGCGTCCCGACCGGGAGGCACCCTTCCTCCAACAGCCCGTCGGAACGCCAGCCCCACTTCCAGACCTCGCGGACGGCGCGCTCGACCCGCGCGGCCTCGTCCGCCCGCCCGAGGCTCTCGCGGAGGAGCATCGCGAGCGCCAGCACGTGGGCGGTCGGGTCGGCCCGGTCCCGGCCGGCGAGGTCGAAGGCGGCGCCGTGGTTCGTCTGGTAGACGGCGGGGCCCGCGGCCGAGAAGCTGCCGGAGAACGACAGCGCCCGGCTCCCGAGCAGCACCGCGGAGAGGTCGGTGAGGACGTCGCCGATCAGGTTCGGCGCGGCGATCACGTCGAACGCCGCCGCGTCCTGGATCAGCCGGTACGCCATGTGGTCGGCGTGGAGCACCTCCAGGTCGACGCCGGTCTCCCGCGCGGCGTCCTCGGCGCAGCGCCGCCAGAGCGCCGAGAGGGCCGGCAGGCCGCCCTCCTTGGTGACGACCGTCAGTCGCCCCTCGCGCGCGGCCGCGAGGCGGGCCGCGGCCTCGACCAGCCGTCGGACCTGCCGTTCGGCGTACCGGAACGAGCAGTCGATGTGGCCGTCCCCGTCGCCGCCGGGTCCGGTCCCGCCGGCCTCGTCGGCGAAGTAGACCCCGCCGATGTTCTCCCGGACGAGGAGGAGATCGACGTCCGCCAGCGCCTCCGGCCGGAGCGGTCCGACGCGGGAGAGCTCCGGGAAGGGGCGGACCGGGGCGAGCTTGCAGAAGAGGTCGAAGCGGCGTCTCAGGTCGTACACGAACCGGCCGCCGACCGGGCCGGTGAGGACCGCGCCCCCGGCGGCGAACGTCGCCTCGCAGAACCGCGCGACGTTCTCGAAGTCGACCGCCGCCTCCTCGCCGTTCGTTCCGCCTCGCGCGGGCCCGGGCCGACGCACGTCGATCCGTCGGCCTCCGGCCGACTCGAGCGCCGCGAGGACCTCGAGCGCGACCTCCGTGAGGTCCTCGCCGATCCCTTCGCCCGGGACGAGTCCGAGCACCGGGGCCGGTCGCGGGTCCGGCCGCCCCGGCGCCCCGTCGACGAGGAGGGGACGCCAGCGCGAGCCCGTCGACTCGTCCGCCGTGCTCGTTCGGAAGGTGCTCGCCTCGGGTCCCGTCACGCGCGCTCGGGTGGTGGTGGCCGACCGGGCGGGCATCGTATCGTCCGCGGCGGGTCCGGCGCGAGGCCTCCGAGGCAGGACACTAGGCGAGCTGCTTCCGGAAGCGCGCCATCCCGAGGGAGAGGATCACCGCGCAGCAGACCGCGAGGTTCCGCGCCGCGGGGGCGACGTCGGCGAGGTCGGCGCCGCGGAGGACGACGCCGCGGAGGATCTCGATGAACCAGGTGACCGGGAAGGCGCAGGAGATCCACCGGATCAGCTCGGGCATCTCGTCGCGCGGGAACATGAAGCCCGAGAGGAGGACCGACGGGAGCATGATCAGGAAGGCGAGCTGCATCGCCTGGAGCTGCGTCTTCGCGAGCGTCGACACGAGGAGGCCGAGGCCGAGGGCGGCGAGGAGGAAGACGACCGTGAGCGACAGGAGGAGCAGGAGGTCGCCGTGGATCGGCACGGCGAACAGGAAGACCATCACCGAGAGGACGAGGAGCGACTCGAGCGCGCCGACGAGCGCGTACGGCAGGAGCTTGCCGAGGATCAGGCCGGCGCGGCCGACGGGCGTCACGAACAGCTGCTCGAGCGTGCCGAGCTCGCGTTCGCGGACCACGGCGAACGACGTGAGGAAGAGCAGCACCACCTGCAGGATGATGCCGACGAGGCCGGGGACGAAGAACCGCGCCGACTCGAGGTCCGGGTTGAAGAGCAACCGCGTCCGGACGTCGACCGCCATCGCGGCGTCTCCCGCCGCGTCGCGCGCGGGGGCGATCGATCGCGCCTCGGCGAACGCGAACCCGATCCGGCGCGAGAACTGGATGCCGAGGAGCCGCGCCGCCTGCAGCGCGGTCGTCGCGACCTGCGAGTCGCTCCCGTCGATCAGGACCTGCGCCGTCGCCTGCTCGCCGCCGAGCAGCCGGTCGCCGTAGTTCGCGGGGATGCGGAGCCCGA
>JBICIB010000855.1:0-5307 GCA_043101415.1 Planctomycetota bacterium JB042
TCGTGATCGGGACGCCGGAGACCCTCGACCCCGACGACTCGCTCGCCCAGATGATCCTCCACGAGCTCTGTCACGCGCTCGTGGAAGGGGAGCGCGCGGTCGGGCGCGAGGACTGGGGGCTCGACAACCGGTCGGACGCCGACCTGCCGCGCGAACGCGCGTGCCTCCGCCTCCAGGCGACCCTCGCCGCCGGGGTCGGGCTCCGCGGCTTCCTCGCGCCGACGACCGACCACCGCGCGTTCTACGACCGGCTGCCGGACGACCCGCTCGCGGCCGGCCCGGAGGAGGAGGCGGCGCCCGCGCGCGCGGCGCTCGAGCAGGCGCGGCGGGCGCCGTTCGCACCGCACCTCGAGGCGGCGCTCGTGGCGACGGCGCGGATCGTGCGCGAGGTGCGCGCCGCGGGGGGAGGCGGGGACGGCGGCGCGAACCTCTACGCGGCGGACGCCGTCACGGAACGAAGGTGAGCGGAACGGCGTTCGTCGCGCCGGTGACCTCGAACGTCCCCGGCTGGAGCGTCACGGCCGCGTGGTGCAGGGTCAGGCCGACGGCGGACGGGAACGCGCCGGCGGGGACGACGACCGCGCTCTCCGCGTTCCCCGCGCCGTTCAGCGTCCCGATCCCCGGGGCGAGGAGCCCGGCGGTCGGGTTCGCGAAGGAGAAGAAGAAGTACGGGTCCGGGTTCAGGGCCAAGGTCCCTCCGTTCGGGAGCGGGACTCCCGGAGCGTCCCCGGAGAGGGAGCCGAGCAGGAGGAACGTGTCGCCGGCCACCTCCGCCGAGGGGAGGTCGAGCGAGAGCACCTGGGTCCCGCCGCTCGCGACCGAGATCGCGTCGGTGCTCGCGTCGAGGACCTCCCCGGCGAGCCCGCAGTACGCGACCTGGAGGAGGCCGGTCGCGCCGAGGACCGGCAGCCCCGCGGCCACGCGGTCGCCCGCCAGGGCCACCGAGAACCCGTAGGCGCTGAACGGCCCGCCCACCGGTTCGATCCGGTGCAGCGGCCAGCTCGGCGGGTCCTCGACCCCGAAGTAGACCGCGCCGCCCGGGGACTCGCCGGGGACGCCGATCGCGACCCGGCCGGGCCGGAGGTCGACGGAGACGCCGAACCGATCGTTGTGGGCCGCGAACGCGGCTCCCCGCTGGAAGGTGCGGAGGTGGCTCCAGCCGAGACCCGGCTGCTTCGCGTACAGCAGCGCCGCGCCGACGGCCCCGTTCCACTCCGGCGCGCCGATCAGCACCCGCTCGCCGTGGACGGAGAGGGCGTCGCCGAACGCGGCGGTCCCGGCGAGCGGTCCGAGGTTCAGCTTCTGGGTCGGGACGAAGCTCCCCGACACCTCCTCGAACACGTAGGCGGAGCCCGAGCCGAACAGGTCGTCCGGCGCACCGACGACGAGCAGGTCGTCGAACAGGTCGACGGCGTCCCCGAACCGGTCGTCCGGCGCCGAGTCGACCCCGACCAGGTCCTGCGTCTTCGTCCAGACCCCGGCCAGCCGCCGGAAGACCCGGGTCGGCTGCGCCGTCGACGCTGCCGCCGGCGCATCGGGGGCCCCGACGACCAGCGTCTCGCCGTGGACCGCCACGCTCCGACCGAAGCCGTCGCCGACCACGCCCGACTGGAGGGTCTGGGTGAGCAGCCACGCGTTCCCGTCGAACGTGAAGACGTGGACGGCGCCGACCGCGCTCGCCGCCTCGAGCGACCCGGCGAGGGCGCCGGCGTCCCCGATCACCGCGACGTCGCCGTCGATCGCCACGCTCTTCGCGTACGCCGGGGTGGCGCCGGGGACCGCGAGCTCCGCCACCGTCGTCCACGACGACTCGGTCCGCTCGAACACGATGGCGCGACCCGGGCGGGGCTGCGGGACGCCGGCCGTCTCCGCGCCGGCGACGCCGCGCGTCCCGTCGAGCGCGACGGTCAGCCCGAGGTCGTCGATGCCGGCGGGCGGCGGGAAGGACGCTTCGATCATCTGCGCGGGCGCCGGGGTGGCGAGCGCGACGAGCGTCGTCAGGGCGAGGACGGAGCGGTGCATCGGGGACCTCCGGGTACGGGGGCGGATTCCTGCTTCGAGGGGCGAGTAGCCGCCGCCGACGGGACTCCTGACTCGAATCTCCTCGAAAACGCTCGCCCCGCGCGGTCACTCCCGGACGCCGAGCCGGGCGGCGAGCGCCTCGAGCCGGTCGGCTCCGTCGTCCGCCCCGAGGAAGCGGAACCCCGCCTGCCACGCCGCCACCCGCGCCGCGAGCGCCGCCCGCGGGAGCCTCTCCGATCGCGCGAGCGCGACCAGCGTGCGCTCGAGGCGCTCGGCCGCCTCGTCCGGCCGCCCGCAGGTGAGCTCGATCTGGGCGAGGAACTCGTCGAGCCGGCTCCGCGCCCAGTCCGGCAGCCCGACCGCGTCGTGGATCTCGATCAGCGCGCGGACCTCCCGCTCCGCCTCGTCCTGACGCCCCGAGAAGTAGTAGGCGCGCGCCAGCGCCTCGCGCCCGACGCGCGCCCAGGAGTCGAGCCGTCCTCTCGACGCCTCGACGCGGGCGATCGCGCCGGCGAGGATCGGGATCGCGTCGTCGTACCTCCGGCGGAGCACGAGGTTCTTCCCGAGCCGGCAGCGGTGGAACGCCGTGAAGACCGAGTCGTCCCCGCGGACCGCGACGTTGATCGCGATCGCGCGCTCGATCAGGGCGGCCCCTTCCTCGAGCTCGCCCGGCGCCTCGAGCAGACCGCCGAGGTCGCCGAGGGCCGCGGCGACGAGCGGGTGCGCGTCCCCGTAGACGAGCTCCATGATCCGCAGCGACTCCCGGGAGCGTCGGATCGCGTCGTCCTTCTTCCCCTCCGCCTCGTCGAGGTCGGCGAGCATCGCGAGCACGTCCCCGACCCGCTCGTCGTCCGGACCGAACGCCCGTCGGGCGTCCGCCAGCGCCTCCTCGTACAGGGCGCGCGCCTCGTCGAACGCGCCGACCTTCGCGCGCGCGATCCCGATGCCGCTCGTCGCCAGGACGCGACGCGCGTCGTCGAGCCCGTGCTCCTCGACCGCCCGGAGGCTCCGCTCGAACGCCGCCGTCGCCCCTTCCACGTCCCCCCGCGCGAGCCGGCACATCCCGATCCCGTGCTCGAGGTCGGCGCGCGGGGCGGGGGAACCGCCGATCCGCCCGAGCGCCTCTTCGAACCGGACGATCGCTTCCGGCTCGCGGCCCGATTGCGCGTAGACGTGGCCGAGCTGCTTCGCGACGAGACCGCGCTCCGGATCGTGCTCCGCGCCCGCCGGGAAGAGCGTCCCGGCCCGGAGGAGCTCGCGCTCCGCCGCGTCGTAGCGGCCGAGGCGTCGGTAGACCTCCCCGAGCGTGAGCCGCACCCGCGCCTCGACGCCCGGTCGGTCGGCGAACCGCTCCGCGCTCCGTTCGGCCGCCACGTCGAGGAGGCCGCCGAGGGTCAGGTCCGCGCCGAGGTTCTGGGGGAGGGCGAGCTCGAACACGTCGGAGAGGAGGAACCGCAGGATCCCCTCCGCGGTCTCCGCCGCCGCGGTCGCCCGCTCCTCGGCCCGCTCGGCGGCGCGGCGGGCGGTCGCCTGGGCGTTCCGCTCGGCGCGCAGCTCCGCCGCGTGCCGCCACGACTGGATCGCGCCGGCGATCAGCAGGAGCATCGAGAGGAGACCGAACGCGGTCGCGCCCGGGTGACGGCGGGCGAGCTTCGCGAGGTCGTAGGCGATCCCCGGCGGGTGGGCGAGGACGGGGCGGCCGTCGAGGAGGCGGCGGAGGTCCTCCGCCAACGCGGAGACCGTGCCGTACCGCTCGTCCCTCCGGGGGGCGAGCGACTTCAGGACGATCGCGTCCAGCTCGCCGCCGAGGCCGAGGCGGCGTCCCTCCGCGGCGCGCGGGGCTCCCCGCCCCTTCGCCGCGAGCGCCGGCGTGACCCCGTCCTCGAACGCGAACGGCCGCTCGCCGAGGAGCAGCTCGTACAGGATCACCCCGAGCGAGTAGACGTCGCTCCGCGCGTCGAGTCGCCGGCGACCGCCCTCGAGCTGCTCGGGGGAGGCGTAGGCGAGCGTCCCGAGGAACGTCCCGGTCCGCGTCCCCTCGAGGTCGCGGTCGATCATCCGTGCCAGGCCGAAGTCGACGACGTGGGGGTTCGCGTCCCGGTCGACCAGCACGTTCGACGGCTTCAGGTCGAGGTGGAGGATCCCGCGGCGGTGCGCGTGCTCGACCGCGTCGCAGACCCGCAGGAAGAGACGCAGACGCTCGTCGCGGCGCCCCGGTCCGGAGGGGACGGCGCGGGCCCACTCGTCGATCGGCGCGCCGTCGATCCACTGCATCGCGACGACCGGCACGCCCTCGACGCGGTCGACCCCGTACAGCGTGACGATCCCCGGGTGGTCGAGCGTCGCCGCCGCCTCGATCTCGCGTTCGAACCGCCGGCGCGCCGCGTCGCTCGCGTGCCGCCCCTCGACCAGGCGCTTCAGCGCGATCTCGCGACGGGTCTCGACCTGGCGCGCGCGGTAGACCACGCCCTGACCGCCGCGCGCCACCTCCTCCAGGATCTCGTACGGCCCGATCGAGCCGAGCTCGGGGACCTCGAGCGCCTCGACGAGGTGGTCGAGCCACGCGTCGCCCGCGAAGTCGAACTCCGCGTCCGAGGATCCGCCGGATTCACGGGCCGTCATGGTCCGGGAACTCCTCCTCGGCGACCTGCTCGAGCACTCGCTCCTCGAGGAACATCCTCACCCGCTCCTTCACCTTGTACACCGCCTCGACGTTCATCCCGAAGGCCGCCGCGACGTCCGGCGCCGCGTCCCCGGCGAGGAGCCGGCGGAAGACGTCGAGCGAGCGGCCCCGGAAGACCCGTTCCGCCTTCGCCATCGCCTGACGGAGGTGATGGCCGCGCCACTCGGCCTCCCAGGCCTCGTCCGCCTCGGACGGCCGGGGGTCGACGAGCCGCTCCTCCTCGTCGGGGAATAGCGGGGAGGCGCCGTCGATCCGACGCGAAAGCTGGCGGGAGATCGCGTTCCGCACGCCCCGATAGAGGTAGTCGCGGAACCGTCCCCGGTCCCGGCGGTACGAGAACGTCCGCATCGACCGCGCGAGCCCCATCATCAGGAGCTGGCGCACGTCCTCGGCGTCGTGCGGCGAGAGCCCGCGGCGACGGCAGTAGCGGAGGACCAGGTCGCGGTACTTGGAGTCGAACTCCCGCCAGGCCGCTCCGTCGGCGGGGTCGCGCACGCGGGAGAGGAGCGACTCCTGCGTGCTCTCTCGGGTCATGCGGAGAATGTAACACGGCGGCGCGCCCCGGCTCGGGACGCGCCGCCGTCGCGCGGGCACGGGGCGGA
>JBICIB010000856.1:0-7182 GCA_043101415.1 Planctomycetota bacterium JB042
TGCCGGCCACGAACCCGAGGAAGTGCGGGTTGCCGGTCGCCGGGCGGACGACGACGTCGCCGTCGGACCCCGGCTCGACGAGGGAGTCCACCGGGAGCGGCACCGCGTCGTCGAGGTCCACCATCACCTCGGCCGCGCCCTCGATGTGCGTGGGCGAACCGAGGAACGAGCCGTCGGGCCGGCCTTCACCGGAGACGACGACCGCGGGGACGGCGGGGAGGGGGGCCTCGCCGACGTCCTTGCCGGCGAACGCGGACGGGGCGGACGTCAGGCCGACCCAGCCGACGCACGCTCCGAGAACCATGGATCGAGTGAACAAGAGATGTCTCCTCCCGGTTTTGGGGGTGGTCCTGACGGTCTGGACTCTTGGCGCGGCCGGCCGGTCGGAAGGGACGGCCGGCCCGGGCTCGATGAAGCGGCTCCGCCGGGTTCGGGGCCGTCCTCCTTCGCTGTTCACCCCCGAAGACGAGATCTCTCGGAGGCCGCGACACGAAGAAGACGATTTTTCGTCGGGCCGCTCAGTGACCGCCTTTTTCGAGGATCGCGTCGACGACCCGCCGCTCCGCCGCCGTGAAGCGCGCTCCGGCGGCCGTCCCCCGTTCGAGCGCGGCCGCGGCCTCCCCCGTCCGTCCGTCGAGCTCGAGGAGCAGCGCCAGCCGGACCCACGACTCCCCGACCTCGGGCGCGGCCTCGGCGGCGTCCCGGAGGATCGGTTCGAGCCGATCCGTCCCGACCCCGGCCACCGGTCCGAGCTCCGCCAGCAGGTAGGCGATCTCCTGACGCCGCGGGGAGAGGTCCCGGGCCGCGAACAGTTCGGCCACGACGACCGGCAGCGCGGCCGCGTCCCCGTACCGCGACCAGAGCTCCCGCGCGACCTTCCCTCGCCGCACGACGACCCGCACGTCGAGCGGGTGGAGTTCTCGGTTCCGACCGAGCGCGTCGAACGCGATCCGGAGGACCCTTCGCAACGCGGGCGGAGCCTCTCCGAACACCCGCTCGGTCTGCCGCAACGCCCCGACCGCGAACATGTTCCGCGCGCCGTCCGCGTGCGGCGGGTCGCCGTCGATCGCCCGCACGAACGCCGCCTCCGCGGCCGGACCGTGCCCCGCCTCGAGCCGATCGAGCGCCTCCTGCATCCCCCTCGTCGTCCGCCACTCCGGCGCGGCCCGGACCGCCCCCCACGCCAGCCCGACGAGGACCGCGGCCGCCGCGAGCCCGGGCCGCGCCCGCCCCGTCGCCTTGGCGGACCGCGGCCCGGTCTCCCGGTCGAGGTACGCCAGCAGGACGACGAGTCCGATCCACGACGAGGCGCCGTCGAAGACGAACGACAGATGCACCAGGTGGGCGAGGAGCAGCGCGATCCCCGCGACGGCGAACCGCGCCTCGACCCGGCCGCGACGTCGGGCCCGCACGAGGACGAACGCAGGCACGAGGAAGAGCGCGAGCTGTGTCAGGAGCCCGGGCGCCCCGCGCGTCGCGAACGCGTCGAGCGGCGTCGAGTGGGCGTGGTCGAACCACGTCTCCTGACGTCCGTGCGCGAGGAGCGACGGCTCGAAGTGGCGCTCGAACGCGAGCGCGTAGTTGCACGGCCCGTACCCGAGGAGCGGGCGGTCGAGTCCGGCCTCCACCGCGATCCGCCAGGTCGTGAACCGCGTCGACGCCGTCTTCCGCGTGACCGACATGCGGGTGAAGCGGCGGAGTCCCGGCACCTTCCCGGTCCACTCCCAGCGCCGGTCGAGCGTCTCGAGACGTTCGCGGGCCTCGGGCGGCGCCTCGCCGCTCTCGACCCGGTGGCGCAGCGCGGTCCGCTCCTCCTCGAGGTCGAGCAGCGGGACGACCGCGGCGCCTCCGAGGGCGCCGAGCAGGAGCGCGCCGAGCGCGAACCGCCGCCCCAGCCCGGACGCCCCGGTGACCAGCGTCCCGATCACGATCGCCGCCCCGCCCGCGCCGAGCGCCAGGAGCGCCGAACGGGTCTCCGTCGCCACCGCCGTCGCCGCCGCGAGGAGCCCCGCGACCGCGACGACGACCCGGAACCCGCCCCGCTCCCGGCCGATCAGGAGCCAGGCGAGGAGCGCGGTCCGGGCCGCGTACCCGCCGAGGAACGCCGGGTGGTTCATCGTCGAGGAGACCCGGAACCCGCCGATGCCGTACAGGAACTCCGGGTCGACCTTCTGACAGAGCCCCCCGAGCGAGACGGCGATCGACACGAGGAACGCGCCCCGCCAGACGACGCGCCACTCCCGGTCCGTCCGGAGGAGCGTGGCCGCGGCGAGCCCCAGCGCGACCACGTGCAGCAGGTGGAACGCGCCGAGCATCCGCTCCCAGTCGTCGAACCACGAGCGGTGGCGGTCGACGGACGCGAGGGTCGACGCGACGACGCTCGCCGCGAACAGGACGAACGTCCAGACGATCGGCGAGGAGCGGGGGCGGACCCGGCCGCGCGTCGCCGCGGCGGCGGCGACGAGGAGGGCCGCGAGCGGCGCCGCCGCCAGCACGAGGACCAGCGACTTCGGCCCGACGAACGGCCAGACCACGAGCGTCGGCGCCCCGACCAGCGGGACGAGCTGCGCCAGCAGGACGAACGCGACGGCGAGCGGACCGACGCCTCGCGGGAGCGCCTCCGGGGCGGCGGCGGGGGCGCTCGTCATCGCGGCTCGGCGGGGGCGATCCGGGGGGACATCGTCGCGGAGTGTACGGGTTCGTCGGAAACCGCGTCACGACCGGCGCCCGCCCCGTCTCCCTCCTCCGCCGACCCATCCCCCGAGTCCGGAGACCCGACCGATGCGCACCCTCTTCCGCCCCCTCGCCCTCCTCTCGCTCGCCGCCGCCGCCGGCTGCCTCGGCCCGCTCGAGGCGCCGTTCACCGACAACTGGATGACGAGCTGGAAGTTCCGCGATCAGAAGGTCGACGTCGGAGGCAAGACGCTCCGCGACGGCCGGTTCGCGGTGACCGGGAAGGACGCCTTCTCCGCGTCGTTCGCCTGGGTCCCGATCGAACTCGGGAACGGCGCGCACGTCCACGGCACGTTCCAGTTCGAGAAGCCGGAGAAGATCGGCGGCGACGCCCTCACGGGCTTCCAGATCCAGTCGCTCGGTCCCGAGGCGCCGCTCTTCTTCCTGGTGCAGTCGGTCCTGATCGGCGCGGAGATCAACCTGAACATCTTCGCCCAGTCCGGGTCGAACCTGGTCTTCCAGAAGGTCGTGCCGGGGCAGGACTCGGTCGCGCTCGACCTGATGGTCGACGCGACGGACTTCCACTTCTTCGTCGACGGCGTGAAGGAAGGGGAGGCGCCGATCCCGAACCCCGCGATCGACTGGGTGGTCGGGTACGGCTTCAGCGGCCTCCACCAGGGAGAGCGGATCTCGCTCGACGCGGCGATGGTCGACCCGGGCGACGGGAAGGCCGGGCACACGGCGGACCAGCAGGTGAAGCGCGCGATCTTCCAGGCGAGCGTGCCGATCCAGAGCGCGCTGAACGCGAACGACGGCCAGGAGCAGTCGTCGACCGACCTCCTCGCGGCGCTGAACCTCGCCAAGACCTCGTTCCTCGCGGCGATCGACGAGGCCGAGGCGAAGCTGACCGACGCGAAGCTTCGCAACGCGGTCACGGACGACCTCCTCGACGCCGTCGGGAAGATCAACTCGCTCCTGAAGAAGGTCCAGAAGAAGGCGAACCAGGGGAAGTCCCTGAAGCAGAAGAAGGTCCGGAAGTCGCTCGCGAAGATCCTCCAGAAGGGCCTCCGCGGCGGACTCCGCCTCGCGACGCCGCCGTTCCCGGGGCCGTGAGGGAGAAGGAAGGGGAGGAAGGGGAGGAAGGACTGGAAGGATTGGAAGGATTGGAAGGATTGGAAGGAGAGGCCGGAGGGCGTGACCGCCCTCCGAGGGGAGCCGCGACACGGGGGAATCGGAGTCCGCCCTCGATCCTCGCGCCGGACGAGGGAATCACCCCCTATCCTTCCTCTCCTTCCTTCCTCTCCTTCCTCCTCCCATGCTCGCCGTCACCTTCCAGTCCCTCCGCCGCGTCGCCGTCGAGTCCGTCCCCGATCCCGTCCTCGTCGAGTCGGGCGACGCGATCGTGCGGGTCGAGCGGACCGCGGTCTGCGGCTCCGACATGCATGTGTTCCACGGCCGGGAGACCGGGATCGACGCGGGGTGCGTGATGGGGCACGAGTTCCTCGGCGAGGTCGTCGAGGCGGGGCCGGACGCCGGGGTGGCGGTCGGGACCCGGGTCGTGAGCCCGTTCACGACGAGCTGCGGCGGGTGCCGGTTCTGCCGGATCGGCCTGACCTGCCGGTGCTCGAAGGGGGCGCTCTTCGGCTGGGTCGCGGGCGGGGTCGGCCTGCCGGGCGCGCAGGCGGAGGCGGTCCGCGTGCCGCTCGCGCGGTCGACGCTCGTGCCGGTCCCCGACGGCGTCGACCCGGACGCGGCGCTCCTCTGCGGCGACGTCCTCGCGACCGGGTTCTTCTGCGCCGAGAACGGCTCGGTCGGTCCGGGGGACACGGTGGTCGTCGTCGGGCTCGGGCCGGTCGGGCTGTCGGCGGTGCTCGGCGCCGTCCACCGCGGCGCGGCGCGCGTCCTCGCCGTCGACGACGTCCCCGAGCGGCTCGCCGTCGCCGGGCGGCTGGGCGGCGAGCCGGTCGACCGGTCGGCCGTCGACCCGCTCGAGGTCGTGCGCGACGCGACCGACGGCGCGGGCGCGGACGTCGTCCTGGAGGCGGTCGGCCACCCCTCGGCGGCCCGCCTCGCCGTCGACCTCGTCCGGCCCGGCGGGACGGTCTCCTCGGTCGGGGTCCACACGGCGCCGTCGTTCCCGTTCTCCCCGGTCGAGGCGTACGACAAGAACCTCACGTTCGCGATCGGACGCTGCCCCGCCCGCCGGCTGGCCGAGCCGCTGCTCGAGCTGCTCCGGCGGGAGGAGATCGACGTCTCCCCGCTGGTGACCCACCGGATGCCGCTGGCGGACGCCGTGCGGGCGTACGACCGGTTCGACCGCCGCGAGGACGGCTGCATCAAGATCGTCCTGGAGCCGTGAACCGCCGCGGCCGGGCCGGCCGCCGTCAGACGCCGATCAGGAGGTCCTCGTCGGCCGTCGGCGACGGCGCCTCCTCGTCGTCGCCGCCGCGGTCGACGAACAGGAGGAGCACGCGCGCCTGCGCGATCTCGTCGTAGTCCGGCTCGGGGTACCGTTCGTGCCCCCAGGTGCCGCCGAGTTCGTGCTCGTCGACGAGCACGCGGACGCCCGGGACCGTCGGGAGGTCGGTCGCCTCGACGCGGGCGCGCCGCAGGTCGTGGTGCCGGAAGAGCGCGCGCAGGATCGTCCGGGCCGCGGACCACGGCACGCCGTCCTCGAGGAAGATCAGGTCGACCTCGACGCACCGGAGCAGCTCGTACGCGTGGCTCCGCGCCGCCCGCGGGAGGACGACGTGGTACGGCAGCCCGATCACCCCGTCGACGGTGCCGGTCCCCTCCTCCGGCTCGGCCTCCGCGGTGTCGCGGCAGATCCCCAGGACGTACCAGAGGTGCGGCGCGATCCAGAGGCCGCAGCCGCGCGTGAACTCCCTCTCGCGCGCCCGTCCGACCATCACCCCGAGCCCGCTCAACAGCTCGCGGCGGCGCTGGACGACGTCGCGGCGGGCGAGGACGTCGAGCTGCTCGGGGACCTCGAGCGAACGCGCGCTGACGTCGCGGGGCCAGGTCCGCTCGCGCCGCGGATCGACGCGCTCGACCAGCCGGACCGGGACGTCCTCCACCCGGCTCGACGCGGGCGCCCAGCGGACCCGGAAGCCGCGCTCGGCGAACCGTCCGTCGACGGCCTCGCGCCGCGCGTCGTCGACGTCGTACGCCGGGGTCACGTGGACCGAGGTGGGACACGGGGTCGCCGGGTCGAACCGGCGCGCCTCGCGGAGCTTCGCCAGCACCACGCCGCTCGTCAGGAGCATCGCCGGGCCCGCGAGCCACGACGCCACCAGCCCGAGCCCGTCGGTGATCGGCGTGAGGCCGGACGACGGCGCCCCGAACGCGCGCCCCCCGGTCGCCATCAGCAGGACGAGGCCGCCCCCCCACCAGACGGCGACGAGCTGGGCCGCCACCCAGCTCACGAGGGGGAACGAACCGCGGCGGCCGGCCGCGTCGCGCCAGAGGAGGACCGCGTCCGGCCACGTCGACGCGCGCGCCGCCACGAGGAAGGCGGCGCCGGCCACGAACGGCAGCGCTACCGCCACGCCGACCGGCAGCGCCACCGCGAGGAGGAGCGGGAGGAGCACGACGCCCGCGGCGACCCGCCGGCGGGTCTCGCCCGGGACGCGCCCGCGCCCCCGGTCGCGGAGGTGCTCGAGGAGGAGCTCGTGCGCGAGCCACGGGAGCGCGATCGACGCGGCGACGAGGACCGCCCAGAGCGCGCCGAGGAGGACGACCCAGCCGACGTACGTGCCGTGGATCGCCACCTCCCGGAACGGCCGGTCCGCGCACGCGGCCCAGCCGACGACCGCGGCCGACAGGAGCGCGAACGCGAGGGCGCAGGCGCGCGCCGCCGGCGGCCAGCCCGGCGTCCACGGCGGACGGCCGCGCAGGTCGGCGCCGAGCTCCGGGGCGAGCCGCTTCAGGCGCCGGCCGAACGCGCGGGCCCGCTCCGCCGCCCCCCGTCGCGCGTCCCGATCGAGCGACAGCCAGATCGCCGTCACGAACCCGATCGCCAGGAACGCGAGCGCGTCCGCCACGTCCGACGCCGTCGACCGCCCCAGCCACTCGAGGACCGCCAGCACCGCGAGGATCGGCACGCCCACGACCGCGCGACGCGGGAGGCGCCGTCGGCGGAGGAGGGTGATTCCGGCTCGGAGCATGGTCGGGAGTCCTTCGGGCGTCCCCTGCACCCTAACAGCCCGTCGAACAAGTCACGCGGGGCTGCGGCGGCCCCTCGCGGCCGATCTCTGCGTTGCGCATTCCTCGATGAATCGGCGATTCGCCTCCGGATGCGCGCCTTGATCTCGACCGCGAGGAGCTCGCCTCACACCCACAGCACTTCTTCAACGGACTGCTACGGTTCTCCGGCCGCCGGACGTCCGACTGGTAGGCTCGCGCCGATGGGCGACCTCTTCTCGAACCAGCGCGAGTCGAACCTCCGCGCCGCCGAGCCGCTGGCGGTCCGGATGCGTCCCCGGACGCTCGACGAGTTCGCCGGGCAGG
>JBICIB010000857.1:0-3231 GCA_043101415.1 Planctomycetota bacterium JB042
GCGGCGAGCGCCCGGCCGGCCGGGCTCTCGTCGAGGCGGAGCGAGGTGACGAGGAGCCGCCCCGCGCCGACCCGCGTCTCCCACGCCAGCGCGCGATCCCGGACCTCGCGGATGTCGTGCGTCTCCCAGAACCCGACGATCGGCGTGACGTGTTCGAACAGCGCGTCGAGCGGGAGGAGTCCGGTCGGATGGACGTCCTTCGCCGCGAGGTCGAGGAAGAACTCCGGCGGGAAGCGCTCCTCGAGCGGGTGCCCCGGGAACCAGAGCGAGCCGCGGAGGAGCCACGTCGCCGGGGCGAGGAACGAACCCGGGGCGCCGTGCGCGGCGACGATCGCCGCGCCGCCGGCGACGATCCGGTCGAGCGCCGCCTCGTCGAGACGGTCGAGCCGGGCCACGGCCGACGGGCGGAGCGGCGGGGCGGGGACGACCCAGGTGTCGAAGCGGTTCTGGATCACCCGGTCGTCGAGCGTCAGCTCGAGCGGCACGGCCGTCGGCGCCGCGACGTCCGGCGCGGGGAGCGGGATCGCGCCGACCTCGACGACGCCGCCCCGCGGGATCGCGTCGTGCGGGATCGCGCCGCTCGCCTCGCCGAACCGCCAGTGGACGCTTCCGGCCGGGAGGTCCGCCTCGCCGTGATGCGCGACGACGATCGGCAGGTCGGCCGTCGTCCCGCCGGCGAACGAGCGCGGCGTCCCGCGGCCGAGCACCGGCATCGTGTCGCCGTGCCAGCTCCAGTCCTTCGGTCCCCACTTCCAGCGGCCGCGGGCGTCCTGCAGGCCCATCTCCGCCAGCGTGAAGTCGCGGGCGACCGACACGACGTACCCGCCGTCCGGGACGACCGCGCGGAACGTCTCGATCTGGTCCTTCCGCTGCGCCAGCGCGAAGCGCCGCGACCACTCGCCGAGGCGGTCCGGGACCTCGCGGCCAAAGCGCGCGCCGACCGTCTCGATCCACTCCCGCTGCGCGTCGAGGTGGATCGGCGCCCACCACGTCGAGCCGTCGAACCGGTCGAGGGCGGGCCACGTGTCGGCGGCGATCGCCTCGCCGAGGAGGAGCGGCTTCGCCTCGCGCGCGTCGATGTGGGCGTTCAGCCGGTCGAGCGTCGCCGGCCAGGTGTCGTTGTTCCCGTACGGGTGGTCGTCGTAGAAGTCGTGGACCCGGTTCCACGCGATCCACGACGAGTCATCCTCGACGATCGCGCCGGGGATCGCCGCCTTGCACCGGTCGTACAGGTCCTTCACCACCTCGAGCGACGCCGACGGCCCGGTCTCGCAGGTGAGCGAGCGGAGGATCACGCTCGGGTGGTTCCGGTCGTGGGCGAAGAAGCGCCCGAACTCGCGCGCGAGCTGCGGGTGGCGCTCCGCGTCGAACCGCGGGTGCCAGGTCGGGTACTCCATCCAGGTGAGCATCCCCGCCTCGTCGAACTGCTGGAGGACGTGGCGCGGGGGGACCCAGAGGCAGAACTTCACGAGGTTGAACCCGCGCGCCCGCGCCGCGGCGATCTCCCGCCGGACCTGCGCGTCGTCCGGGTCGGGGCGGAGCGACGGCGGCCGGTACCCCCAGTCGAGGACGCCGCGGACGTTCAGCGGCCGCCCGTTCAGGAGGAGGGTCCTCCCTTCGGTCCGGACCGACCGGAACGCGACCGAGACGTCGATCCGGTCGACCGTCGTGCCGCCGCGGCGGAGCGTGAAGCGGGCCGGGTACCGATGCGGCCGGTCGACGTCCCATCGCTCGAATCCGCGCACCGGGAGGCGCGTCCGGCCGGGGGGGATCGGCGCGCGGAACGTCTCGTCGCCGATCGTCACCTCGAAGTCGACCGCGCACCCCGCGTCGTCCCCGGTCACGGGGGCCTCGATCAGGACGACCGACGTGTCCGGGTCCCCGACCGCGAGGAGGTTCAGGTCGTCGAGGTGGACCGCGGGGAGGCCGAGCAGGCGGACCGGCCGCCAGATCCCGCCGAAGTGCGGCTGGACGATCGGGAGGAACCCCTGCGTGTCGTGGCCGACCTTCTCGTCGACGCGGACGGAGAGATCGTTCGTCCCCTCGGCGCGGAGATGATCGGTCACGTCGAACCGGAACGTCGTCCAGCCGCCGAGGTGGCGGCCGAGCTCGACGTCGTTCAGCGTCACCGTCGCCTCGGTCGCGACGGCCTCGAACTCGAGCCAGGTTCGCTTCGCCTCGAAGGCGGGCGGCACGGTGAAGGAGGTCGAGTAGGTCGCGGCGCCGTCGAAGTCGGTGCCGAGCGCGGTCTCGAAGGCGTCGGGGACGGCGACCGGCCGCGGGGCCTCGTCGGCGTCGGTCGCGATCGTCCACGGGCCGGGGAGGACGTGCGTCGGGCGCTCGGAGGTCGGGAGGAGGAACGCGAGGGGGAGGAGGAGCGGAGCGAGCATGCGGTCCGTTGTAGCGGAAGGAGGGGGGCGGCGGACCCCGTCACTCCGCCTCGGCGGTGAGGTCGACCCGGCCGTCGCGGGAGATGCGCACGCGGAGGACGTGCGGGCGGCAGCAGACCGGGCAATCCTCGACGTACTCCTGATCGGCGCCCGCGAGCGGGTCGATCGGGACGACGATCTCCTCGCCGCAGGAGCGGCAGACGTAGGAGGACTGATCGTCGAGGTCTCGCGCCCCGTCGGACGGTCGTTCGTCGTCGTTCATGGCGCGAGGGACGATACCGCGCCGTTCGGATCGATCCGACCCGCGCGGCGCCGACGGGACGGCGCCGCGCGGGCGATCGGGGTCACCGGCCGTCCGACTCGCTCGGCCACTCGTTCGTCGGGAACCGACGCTCGTTCCGGACCGTCGCCGCGTCGACGTCGAGCTTCACGCCCTCCTCCGACGCCGTCGGGTGGAGCTCCTTCCACCGGACCGCGAACAGGTCGTCGTCGGCCTCGGTCAGGAGCACGACGGCGTACCGGACGTCGCCGGTCGCGCGGTCGATCGCGAGGTCGGAGACGCTCCCGAGCTTCGCGGAGTCGGCGTCGTGCAGCTCGCGGTCGATCACGTCGGACGCGAGGACCGGGAGGATGCCGCGCGCCTCGGTCTCACGGACCTGGAACGGCCGGGCGATCGTGCCGAGCGCGGCCGGGTCCTCGAGCTTCGCGAGGAGCGCGTCGTCGAAGCGGACGCCCGTCTCGAGCGTCTCCTTCGTGACGTCGAGGGTCGCGACGGCGTCGCCCTCGCCGGACTCGCCGTGCGACAGGACGCCGAGCGGGACCACGATCTTCTCGTCGCCGA
>JBICIB010000858.1:0-3616 GCA_043101415.1 Planctomycetota bacterium JB042
AGGTCGAGTTCGAGCCGCATCAGGAGCGCCAGCCGGGGCTTCTCCTCGAGCTTCCCGACCGCCGCCTCGAACGCCGCGAGGTCCTCGCCGGTGAGCACCTCCGCCAACGGGGAACGGCCCGGACCCGCCGGCTGGGCGTGCGTCTCCTCCGGCAACGACCCGGCCCGCCGGAGCTTCCCCGGCGTCTTGGCGAGGTCGCGGACCCAGTTCATCGCCGCCTGTCGGAGGTAGGCCCAGAACGAGCCGATCCCTCGGTGATCGAAGCGCTCGAGCGAACGGAACACCTTGATGCAGACCTCCTGCGTCGCGTCCTGGGTGTCGAGGACGCCCCGGGCCGCGGGCGGGAGCCGGCCATGCAGGAACCGCTCGAGCGGCACCCGGTAGCGCCGGAACAGCTCGTCGCGCGCCCCCTCGTCCCCCGACCGGACCCTCGAGAGGAGGTCGGCCGTGTTCAGGACGTCGGGGATCGGCGGGTTCGGCGACGAGGCTCCGGGTTCGGACGAGGTCATCGGGGACCGATTCTCGGCTCCGAGGCGGCTTCGGGCAAGGGGGCGCGGGCATGGTGGCGTCTCCGGGGGACGTCACCGGAAACGAGCCGCCCGTCGGTTCCGAACGGACGGACGGGCGGTTTTCGCGCCGGACGTCAGCGCTCGCGCTCGAGCCGCGTCACCCGTCCGCTCGCGTTCCAGTCGACCACGAACAGGTTCCCGTGGCGGTCCCACGCGGCGCCGTGGGGCGACAGGAACTCCCCCGCGCGCCATCGCTCGCGAGGGACGGCGTGCTTCGCGCGGAGCGCCGGATCGGGCTGGTCGCCGAGATGGACGACGACCCGGTCGTCCCGCCCGAGGATCGTCACCCGGCCCGCGAGGTCCGGCACGACCAGGAAGTCGCCGCGCTGCGCCACCGCGCACGGGCGGCGGAGCTCCCCCTCCCCGATCACCGCGAGGTGCCGTCCGTCGAGGGAGAATCGCTGCAGCCGCCCGTTCTCGCGGTCGGCGACGAGGAGGGTCGGCTCGTCCCCGCGCCGGTCGATGCCGATCCCGTGCGGCGTCCGGAACCGCCCCGGCTCGGCGCCCGGGCCGCCGATCGTCGCCTTCCACCGGCCGCCCCGGTCGAACCGATGCACGTAGCCGAGCCCGTACCCGTCCGCGACGTACAGGTCGCCGTCGGGCGCCACGCAGACCCCGGTCGGACGGAACGCCTCGGGGCGGTCGTACACGCCCGCCTCGTCGGGCGGACCGATCCGGAGCGTCTCCTCGCCGTCGAGCGTGGCGCGGAGGACGGCGTGGAGGCCGGTGTGGCAGAGCCAGAGGAACTCCCGCCCTCCCTCCACGTCGACCGCGATCCCGTGCAGACCGGCGCCCCACTCCTCTCCGAAGGTGCGGAGGAGCTCTCCGTCCGGCGAGAAGACCATCACCGCGCGCGCGGTGTCGGTCTGGAGGTAGACGTTCCCGTTCGCGTCGAAGGCGATCCCGCCGTGCGTGCTGCCGAGGTCGCCGTCGAGGCGCGGCCACGCCCCGTCCCAACGGTAGGCGTGACGCCCCTCGCCGAGCCGGGGGCGCGTTTCGGGGGCGTCCTCGGACTCCTCCGCCGCGCGCGACGGCGGCGCGGCGACGCAGAGGAGGACGGCGGCGGACGAGACGGACCGGAGGAGGGAACGGTTCGTGAGGCGCATGGCGCGTCACGATAGAGGCTTCCTATGATCCCCCTTTCCCTCGAATCCCGGGAGTCGTCGTGCCCGCGCCCGCCCTTCGCCGTTTCCTGACGCTCCTCCCCCTCCCGCTCCTCCTCGCCGCGTGCGCCGCCCCGACCGGCGAACCGACCCTCGACGACGTCCCGTGGGCCGCGCCGGCGCTCGCGCGGACCGCGTTCCCGTTCCACACGGAGGCCGGGGCGCCGCTCCCGCTGGACGCCCTCTTCGACCGCCTCGCGGGGGCGGACGTCGTCTTCCTCGGAGAGACCCACCTCGACGAGGAGACCCACCGGTTCGAGCACGCGGTCTACGAGGCGCTGATCGAGCGGACCGGAGGCCGGGTCGTCCTGGCGATGGAGATGTTCGAGCGGGACGTGCAGCCGAGTCTCGACGCGTACCTCGCCGGCGAGCTCGACGAGCGGGAGTTCCTGAAGGGGGCGCGCCCCTGGGGGAACTACCGGACCGCCTACCGGCGGCTGATCGAGACGGCGACGCGCGAGGGGCTGCCGGTGATCGCTTCGAACGCCCCCCGCCCGGTGATCCGGAAGATCGGCGGGACGCAGTCCGGGCTCGACGCGCTCTCGGCCGAGGAGCGCGCGCTCCTGCCGGAGGAGATCCACGACAACACGGCCGCGTACTGGGAGCGGGTCGACAACGCGATCCGCGGCCACGCCGGGATGATGGGCGGCGGCGGGGAGCGGGAACGGCGCCTCTCGACGCAGGCGCTCTGGGACAACTCGATGGGCGCGGCCTGCGCGCGGGCGCTCGAGGAGTTCCCGGGGTGGGTCGTCCTGCACGTGAACGGCGGCTTCCACTCGTCGTACCGCGAGGGGACCGTGCATCAGCTGATGCTCCGCGCGCCGGACGCGGACGTGGTGACGGTCGCGATCGACCCGACCGTGAACGCCGGGGGCGCCACCGCGGCGGGGCGGCGCGACGCGGACGTGGTGGCGTTCGTGGAGTCGCGCGCCCGCGACGTCAACGGGGGGTTCCACGCGGTGACGCTGTCGCGCGAGCTCGAGTACCGCCTGCACGTCCCGGCCGCCGCGACCGACGACGCGCCGGTGCCGCTCCTGATCTGGCTCGGGGACGACGACCGGACCGCCGCGGACGGGATGGCGCGCTGGCGGCGGCGGCTCGGGGAAGAGTGCGCGATCGCCGTCCCCCGCCCGCTCTGGACCGCGCCGGCGGAGGACCTCCTCGAGGGCGGGACCTGGTTCCGGGACTCCGACTTCATGTCGGACGTCGCCGCGGCGTCGACGGCGGTCGCGCGGATCTGGGGGTCCGTCGCGCGAAACCTCCCGGTCGACGGACGCCGCGTCGTCGTCGCCGGCGAGGGGACGGGCGCCACGGTCGCGGTCGCGGCCGCCCTCCACGCGGGGCCGATGCCGGTGCGCGCCGTGGCCCTCGCTCCGTCCCGCGCCCGCGGGCTGCGGGACCTCTCGCTCCCGCTCCCGGCGGACGACGGGACGAAGGCGACGCAGGCCGTCTCGATCGACGTCCGGTCGGACGAGGAGTGGTGGGACGGAGAGCTGGAGCAGTACGAGGCGATCGGCGTCGACGCCCGGCGCGACGCGAGCGAGGCCGACCCGTGGAGCGCGGAGGGTGCGCTCGAGGACCGGCTCCGCCTGCGCCTCGGCCTCGCCGCGCGGTCGCCGTCCGAGGCGGGGCCGGCGCACGTCGTCGTCCCGATCGACTCGCCGCGGGGCCGCGCGTGGGCCCGGCTCGCGGCGCTCCGCCACGCCGAGGAGCGCGGAGGGCCGGTCGCGGTGCTCGGCCCGGACGACCCCGTCCGCCCCGACTCGACGCACCTCCCGCTCGACGTCTCGCCGGCCGCCTTCGCCGCGCCGGGGATGCTGCCGCGCGCGCCCGGCCCGTTCGGCGGGACGACGGTCCTCGTGCTCCCCGAGTCGGTCGACGCGG
>JBICIB010000859.1:0-2840 GCA_043101415.1 Planctomycetota bacterium JB042
GCCCGCCTCGAACGTCACCGGGACGGTCAGCGCCTTCCCCGCGGCGGGCCGTGCGTACGGGTACTCCCTGAACCGCCCCGGCGGCGGCGGCTCGTTCCGCAGCCGCGACGGGGTGGAGCTCTCGCCGGTCCGCGTGACGTTCCGGACTCGCGACGGCTGAGCATCCGGCGCTCGGCCGGGGAGCAGAGGATGTCCTCGGCCGGATCGGCCGGCGCGCGGAGCGCCGCCGAACGGGGTGTCGGCGGCGAGACGGCGTCGGCGGCGCACCGGCACGCGCGATGCTTCGGGCCGAGCGCCCGCTCCTCGGAGGTCCGCCCGTGTCCCGCGTCTCCCACAGCCTGCTCGATCCGTTCCTCTCGCCCGTGGTCCCCTCGCTCTACCGGTCGCTGAAGCTGCCGCGGCGGCTCCCGCCGGAGGCGATCGTGGTCTTCGGTCACCTGGTGGCGCTCGCCGGCGCGGTCGGGTTCGCCCTCTCGGTCTCCTCGCCGCTCGGGGCCCTCCTCGCGGCGGGCGGCGTCGCGGGGAACCACCTCGCCGACATGATCGACGGGACGCACGCCCGGCGGACCGGACAGTGCCGGAACGGCGGCGAGCTGCTCGACCACTTCGCCGATCCGCTCTCGTTCGCGGCGTGGGTCGCGGGCATCGGCGGGTCGTGCGGTCGCCTCGACGTCGGGATCGCGGGGGTCGTCCTCGTCTACGCGACGGCGCTCCTCACGAACCTTCGGGCGAAGATCACCGGCGAGTTCCGGCTCGCCCGGCTCGGGCCGACGGAGTTCAAGGCGCTGCTCGTCGGGTACGCGCTGGCGCTCGCCGGCGTCGGCGCGGCCCGGCCGGAGCTTGCGGGACCCGTCGCCTTCGGCTTCCTCGCCGTCGTCGTCGTGGCGGGGACGGCCGGCCTCGGGATCGACCTGGCGCGCTCGGTCCGCGAGGTGAACGAGCACGGGGCGCGCGCCGACACCTCGGAGTGGGAGATTAAGATGCGGCGATGAACAAGCTCCTCGCCGGCCTCCGCCCCCTCCCGGTCCCCGCCCTGGTCCTCCTCGCGTTCGTCGCCGGGCGTGCGTCCGCGCCGACCGAGGACGAGGCCGACGCCCCGTCGCTCGAGGAGACGATGAGGGAGTGGTTCGACGCGGACCTCGACGGTCGGATCGATCGGTACGAGGCGGGCGCGACCGCGATGCGGCTGGTCGACGAGTCGGACGAGGACGGCGACGGCGCGCTGGACGACGAGGAGCTCGCGTCGGCCGTCCGCTGGATCGAGAGCGAGGACTACGAGGAGACGGTCCGCCTGCTCGAACGGTGCGACGCGGACGGCGACGGGCGGTTGACGGCCGAGGAGGTGCCGGCGGAGGAGTCGGCTCGGTTCGCCTTCGCGGACGCGGACGAGGACGGGGCGCTGACGCGGGAGGAGCTGAACGCGGCGTTCGAGGCGTGGAACGAGCCGACGACGTTCGACGTCGACGAGGAGGTCGCCGCGATCCTCGAGGAGTACGACGCGGACGGCGACGGCCGGATCGACCGCGAGGAGGCGGTGGTGGACGAGCTCGCCGCCGACGTCCCGTGCATCGATCGGGACGGCGACGGCGTGCTGACCCGCGACGAGCTGGCCCGGTTCGTCGAGATGGACGGGTCGCCGGCGACGTTCGAGGTCGACGGCGACGTCGCGGTCGTGGCCGGGACGCTCGACGCGTCGACGCCGTCGCGAGTCCTCCGGCTGCTGCTCGAACATCCGGAGGTCCGGACGCTCGAGCTGCGCTGGATCTCCGGCACCGTCGACGACGCGGCGAACCTCTGGGTCATGCGGGAGGTCCGTCGCCGGGGTCTCGTGACGCGGGTCCCGAAGGGCGGGATGGTCGCGTCGGGAGGGACGGACCTGCTCCTCGCCGGAGTGCGGAGGACCGTCGAACCGGGGGCGCGGGTCGGGGTGCACTCCTGGGACGGCGGCTCGATCGAGGGGCGCGCGCTGCCGCGGGACCACGAGGACCACGAGGAGTACCTCGCGATCTGCCGCGAGCTCGGCGTCCCGGAGGCGTACTACTGGTTCACGCTCGAGGCGGCGCCCGCCGAGGAGATGCACTGGGCGACGCGCGAGGAGCTCGTGCGGTACGGCATCGTCACGGAAGGAGTTCGCTGAGGAGCGCCTCGATCCGCGCCCGCCACGGGTCGTCCTCCGGCAGCGACTCGAGCGCGCCCGCCGCCGTGTCGCGCGCCTCCTCGAGGTCGCCCCGGGCGCGCAGGGTCCGCGCCAGCACGAACTCCACGCTCGGCTCCGCACCGAGGAGGGTGCGCGCGCGAAGGGCGGCGTGCACCGCTCCGATCGGGTCGCGCCGCCGGACGTCGAGTTCGTCGTCGATCCTCAGGTCGGCGAGCCGCAGCCACGCGGTGCCGTCGTCCGGGACGGCGGCCACCCGGCGCTCCAGCTCGTCGATCAACTCCCCCCAGGCGCCCTGCCGGTACAGGACGGCGACCCGGCCCGCGTGGGCGGAGTCCGAGGCGGGTTCGAGCTCGAGCGCCCGCACGAACCACCGCTCCGCCTCGTCGATCCGCCCGACCGTTCCGAGCCCGCCGCCGAGGTTCGAGAGCACCTTCGGGTCGTGCGGCCGGAGTTCCGCGGCGCGCTCGAGCGCCTCGATCGCCTCGTCCGCCCGCCCCCGTCGCAGGAGCACCTGACCGAGGTCGGTCCAGGTCGTCGCCGGCGCGTCGTCGTGGGAGGTCGCCTCGAGGAGGCACGTCTCGGCCTCCTTGAGCCGGCCGAGCAGGATGTACCCGTCGCCGAGGCTGCAGAGCGTCCGCCCCGTCCGTTCGCGCGCGACCGCCTCCTCGAGCCACCGCAGTCC
>JBICIB010000860.1:0-5707 GCA_043101415.1 Planctomycetota bacterium JB042
GCCGGCAGGACGAGCCCCTCGACCTCGTGCACCGGGAGCGTCCCCGTCCCCTCGTCGACGCCGCCGGCCCCGGTCAGGACGCGCACGCGGCGCCGCTCCTCCTCCGGCCGACCGCTCCCGTCGACCAGCCCCCGCGCCGAGCGGACGAGCCCCCACGCCATCCGCTCGCGGACCAGCCGCTCGAGCAGTTCGTCGTCGTCCGGGAACTCCCGGAGGAGTTCGCCGTCGAGCGCGTCCGCCTCCGGCGCTCGGCCGAACGCGAACGCCGCGCGACGGAAGACCGCGGACGCCTCCGAGAGGCGGGGGTGACGCTCGAGCGTCGCGCCGTCCTCGCGTTCGACCGCGAGCTCTTCCTCGACCCGCGCCCGCTCGCGCTCGAGGAGCGCGTCGACCTCCGGCCCCGGCGGCGTCGTCGCGAGCCATCCGGTCGTCACCCGCGCCGAGTGGCTCTCCCAGTCGTCGACGTTCCTCGAGAAGTTCGAGCGCCGCCGATCCTCCTCGTCGTCCCCCGTCGCGATCGAGCGCGGTCGGCGGCGGAGGAGGAGGTCGAGCGCCCGCGAGAACATCGGCCGGGCGACCTCGTCCCGACCGAGCCGCTCGTGCAGCTCGGCGACCTTCGCGATCAGGCCGACGTCCGTCGGTCGCGCGACCAACGACCGCTCGACGACCCGCAGCGCGTCCCGCACGTACTCCGCCCCCTCGAACGCCTGCGCGACCTCGGCCCGGAACGCCGCCGGGTCCGGGACGTCGGTGGCGAGCGCGAACGTCCGCGCGGCCTGGATCGGCTCGTCGTTCTCGAGGAACGCGCGCCCGAGCTCGAGGTAGACCTGCGGAGGGACCCGCTCGGCCAGACCGACGAGGCGCCGCCCGTAGCGGAGGTGCCGCTCGCGATCCCCCGACCGCCGGCGTCCCCCCGCGGCGAGGTCCATCAGCTCGCGCAGGAGCGAGGCGCGCCGCTCCCCCGCGATCGGCAGGGCCGCCTCGAGCGCGTCGAGGACGTCGTCCTGCTCCCCGAGCTCCTCCGAGAGGTCGGCGACGAGCCGGTAGAGCACCATCTTCTCGTGCCGCGCCGCGAGACGCTCGAGCGTGACGCGCCGGGCCCACTTCAGGGCCGGCGGCGGCGCCTCCATGTTCAGGAGGCCGTCGATCGCGATCGTGAACAGGTCGTCCTGGTCGGCGTGCTCCGCGAGGTACTGGAACATCCCGACCGCCTCGCGGGTCTCCCCGCTCGCCTTCAGGACGTCGGCGAGCAGCAGATACGCCTCGATCCGGTCGGGGTGCGCCGCGATGCCGCGCCGGTACGCGCGCGCCGCCTCGTCCCGGAGCCCCGCGAGGGCGAGCACGCCCGCCTCGAACTCGATCCCCTCGACCCCTCCCTCGAGCTCCCGCAGCCGCGCCAGGACGTCCCGCGCCTCGTCCGGCTTCCCGCGCTCGAGCTGACTCATCGCCAGCTGCCGGAGGTGCTCGACGCGGTTCTCGCCGTCGATCTCGATCAGCTCCCGCAGCACCTCCTCGAAGGCGTGGTAGTCGGTGCATGCGAGGTAGATCCGCGCCTTCTCGTTCAGGATCGCCACCTCGGACGACCCCTTCCGCTTCATGAACTCCTCGAGGACCTCCGCCGCGGAGACCGGATCGTTCGCCTTCGTGTAGAGCCGGACCAGGAGCCCGGCGTCCCGATCCGTCCCGTCCCCCGCCGCGAGCCGCTCCTCCAGTTCGATCGCGACGTCGGCCAGCCGCCCGAGCCGCGCCGCGACCGTCATCAGGCGGTCCTCGACGTAGCGCCGCCGCGCCACCGACTCGACGCGTCGCCGCAGGCCGCTCCACCGCTCGAGCGCGGTCTCCTCGTCCCCGACCTCCGAGTGGAGCCAGGCGAGCCGCATCTCGAGGTCCTCGCCGAACTCCTCGTCGCCCCGCGCGGCCCGGAGCGCCTCCAGCACCTCGACCGCGCGGTCGAGCCGGCCGAGCTGCTCGTACGCCTCCGCGAGCGAGCCGCGCGCGGCGGCGTCGGCGGGGACCGTCTCGTCGAAGCGGAGCAGGACCGCCTCCGCCTCGTCGAGCTGCCCGCGGCTCCGCTCGAGCTCGAACAGGAACCGGAACGCCGGCGCGCGGCGCTCCTCGTCGTCCGCGACCACGCGCTCGGCGAACCGCGCGGCCAGGTCGGCGAGCCCGAGTCCGCGCGTCCGCTCGGCGCACTCCAGCCGGAGCGACGCGAACGAAGGGTCGTCGAGGAGCCGCTCGAACAGAGCGCGCGCCGCGTCGACGTCGCCGCGCTCGAGGTGATGTCGCGCCAGCCCCTCGCGCCACTCGAGCGCGCGCGGCTCGGCGGCGATCAGCCGGAGCGACTCCGCCGTCAGCTCCTCGTCCCGCTCCGCTTCGCGGCACATCTCGAGGAGCTCGCGACGCATCTCGACCGTGAACCCGTCCCCTCCGGTCGACGCGCGGAAGAGCGCGAGCGCCTCGTCGACCCGCCCCGCCTCGCGGAGCTGATCGATCCACGTCCGCCGCGCGTCCTCGTCGAGCGCCTCCGCGGCGGCGAACCGTTCGAGGAGCACGTCGAGCTCCCCGTCGGCGCGGTACGCCTCGACGACGACCGTCCACGCGTACCGTCGATCCCGCCCGACCGTGGCCGCCTCGGCGGCGCGCCACGCCGCCTCCCGCGCGCGCTTCGCGTCGTCGGCCCGGAGCGCCCATTCGGCGACCCGCATCTCGGCCCGGAACCGCGCCTTCCCCTCGCCCGTGACCGGGAAGAGCTCGATCGCGTCCGCCGGCCGTCCGGCGAGACCGAGGACGACCGCGGCCCGACTCCGCTCCTCGTCGGACCGCCCCTCCGCGCTCGCGAGCGCGGCGAGACGCTCGGGGTCCTCCTCGCCCCGATCGATCGCCACCAGCGCGAGACGGACCCGGACCGCGTCGCGCGTCGGCCCGTCGGGGAGCTCGTCGACCAACGCCTCGTACGCCTCGACCGCTTCGGTCGTCCGCCCCGCGGCGTCGAGCAGGTCGGCCCGCGCCAGCCGGTCCTCCGTCGTCGGCGCCGCCTCGACCACCTCGTCGAGATGCCGCGACGCCGCGCGGAGGTCCCCCTGCCGCCACCGGAGTCGCGCGAGGATCCGCTTCGCCGCGACCGCGCGCTCCTCGTCGTCCTCCGCCGCGATCTCCTTGAGCCGCTCGAGGAGAGGGGCGAGTTCGCCGTGCCGGAGCTGGCAGGCGTCGTACAACGCGTCGACCTCGGCCGCCGTCCGGACCGACGGGAGGTCGTCGAGCCGGGCGCGGAGGTCGTCGGGCAGGGGCGGCGGCTTCCCTTCTCCCTCGTTCGGCGCCCCGAACGCGAGGGGGAGGAAGAGCAGCGCCGCGATCGGTCCCGGGATCGTCACGTCCCTCCTCCCGCCCGCGGACGGCGCCGGTAGAGGAGCTCCCCCATCCAGACCAGGAGGGCGAGGAGCGCCAGGAGGGGACGGAGTTCGATCAGCCGCAGCGCGCCCGGGCCGCCGCCCGCCGGAGGATCGAACCCGGCGGCGTCGCGCAGGGGGACGACGGTCCCGCCCGTCACGGCGGCGAGGCGGGTGAGGTCGAGCCGGTCGGCGGGATCGACCCGGAGCTCGTCGCGGACGTCGCCGCGACGGGCGACGAACGCACGCGTCGAAGGCGCCGCCGGGTCTCCCTCGACGGCGACCTCGAGCCGGACGTCCCGGTCCGGGTCGGCCACGAACCGAACCTCGAACCGGCCGGCCGCCCGCTCCTCGAACCCCGGCGCGGCGCGCGGCCCGTCGAGCCACGCGAGCGTCGGCCGCTCCTCTCCGCGACCCGTCCGCCGCGCGGTCACGATCACCTCGTGGTCGGCGCGCGTCGCCCGGACCGCGAACGGCCGCGCCTTCCCGGCGGCGGTCCGGGCGAGCGCCCGCGCCAGCAGCCGGCCCGCGTCGCTCCACTCGCGCCACGGCCCGGTCCCCTCTCCCGTCGGCTCGGTCGTGAGCGCGGTGACCACGCCGGCGCCGACCGGCCACGTGGCGAGGATCGGGTGCGCGGACTCGACGGTCTCGAGGACCCGCGTCGCGGCCGGCCGGGCGCTCGTCTCGACGTACCCGGCGAGCGGCGGCGCGGCGTGGACGTCGACGTCGCCGAGGAAGCTCGCGAACGCCCGCGCCCGGATCGGGTGGACGCCCGGGCGGTACGCCGGCAGACGCGCGGACGTCGGCTGCTTCAGGAGGATCTCGGGGAGGTTGAACCGGTTCGGCACGGAGTAGAACCGCCCCTTCCCCCACTGCGCCAGCGAGACCAGGAACTCGGAGTGCGCGTCGGGACCGATCAGGACCGTCGACACGTTCATCCCCTCGTCGGCCATCTTCCGGAGGAGCGGTTCGAACGCGCCGCGCTCGACGCCGCCGTCGGTCAGGATGAGGACGTGCTTGTACCGCGTGCGGACGTTCTGGAGGCCGTAGAACGCCTCTTCGATCGCGGGGAGGATGACCGTGCCGCCGCCCGCGTCGAGCCGGTTCAACGCCCGCTGGATGTCGATCGCGTTCGACGCCGGCTGGATCGGCGCCGCCCACCGCTTCGCGCCGTAGAACTCGACGATCCCGACCTTGTCGTGCGGGAGGAGCCGGCGGATCGCGAGCCGCGCCACCTCCTTCGCGAGCTGGACCCGGTTGCCGCCCATCGACCCGGACGTGTCGATGATCACGACGAGCGTCGTGCTCGGGTCGCGCTTCTCCTCCTTCTGCCGCGCCTCGACCGGCAGGAGCTCGGCGAGCGTCGTGTCGGCCCAGCCGCCCGGGCCGAACGCCGCCCGCCCGCCGCACGCGAACAGGCCGACGCCGTCCCGCTCCACCGCCTCGGCGAGCGACCGCTGGAACGACTCGGGGAGCTCCTCGGCGGGGAGATCGTCGATCACCACGACGTCGAACCGATCGAGCCGGCCGACCCCCTCCTCGGACGCCGCGACGCCCGACACGACCTCGAACCCGCCGCCGATCGCCTCGGCGAGCCGTTCTCCGCTCGCCGCCGTGCGACCGCCGAGGTGGAGGACGCGGAGCGGATCCTGCACCGGGAACGTCCGCGTCGCGCGGGCGCGCGCACCGTCGACCGACCCGGCGCCCGTCGGCCGCGCGGTCGCGGTCAGCGCGAGGAACCCGCCGCGCGGCGGCTCGAAGCCGAGTTCGACCGCCGCGCGCCCCGCCGCCACGGCGACGGTCCGGGAGCCCGCCGGTCCCGCCTCGGTCTCGAGCGCCACCTCGACCTCCGGCGCGTCCCCGACGCACTCGACGACGATCCGCGCGGACTGCCCGGCGACCAGCGTCCCTCGCGTCCGCAGCCCGGTCACGGTCACCGGCGCCGTCGTCGACGCGAGCGGGACGACGTGCACCGGGATCCCGCGCTCTGCGGCCGCCTCGATCGCCGGCGCGGCGTGCGGGTCGGTCGCGAGTCCGTCGGAGAAGAGCGTGATCGACCCGCGGGCGTCGCGAGGGAACGACCGCAGCGCCGTCGCGAGCGCGCGCCCGAGCGGGGAGCCGCCCGCGGAGTCGGCCACGATTCGTGCCCGCTCGACGCCGTCCGGCGGCGGCCCTTCCGCCGCCGCCCCGACCTCGACCGACAGCGCCGCGGGGCCGGCCGCGGAGACGAGCCGCCGCGCCGCCGCCCGCGCCGCGACGAGAGCCGCCCCGTCGACGCTCTCCGAACCGTCGACGATCACCGCGCGCCGCTCCACGTCGTC
>JBICIB010000861.1:0-3176 GCA_043101415.1 Planctomycetota bacterium JB042
GGCCGGCAGGTCGACCGCCGCGAGCGCCTGGCCGTACCGCCCCACCGCGAGGCCGCCGCCCGCCGTCGCCACCGCGACGCGGTCGCCGGCGCGGACCGGCCGGCCGACGGGGCGCCCGGGGACGGACATCGAGCCTGCCGTGCCGCCGCGCGAGTCGAGCAGGACGATGCGGTCCGGCCCGACCGGCACGGCGATCACGCCGTCGAAGACCGCGGGCGGCGCGCAGATGTCCCGCAGGTCGTCGACCTTCCGGATCCAACGGGCCTCGAGCGACCCGACGTCGAGCGCCGCCACGCGTCCGCCCCGCAGCGCCGCCACCACGACCGAGCCGTCGGTCGCCAGCGGCCACGCCGCGTCGGCGGGGAGGATGGTGTTCCGCTCCGGGCGCCGCGGCAGCGGGATCGAGACCTCCGGACGGTCGGTCGCCCGCAGGCGCCGCGTGGCCGGCGCGTATCCGTCGAGCTCGAGGCGCACCTCGACCTCGCGGTCCGGCGCCAGGTCGACGACGAACGGCGTCTCGGCCACGACGCGGAACCGGTCGTCGCCGATCGTCACCGGCCGGCCGTCGACGAACACGCGGGCCCGGGGCGGGTCGCTCGTCACGCGCACCGGCAGCTTCACCTCGCGCGCGTCCGGAGCGCTCGGGTACTCGAGGGCGAGGGCCGAGATGCGCGCGTGCGCCTCCTCGAACCGCCCCGCGTTCCGGAAGAACTGCGCCTCGCTCTTCAGCCGCCGGGCCGAGCCGAGGTAGTCGTCGAGCTCGCCGATCGCGGTCCTCACGCCGAGCGGGTCGTCGGGGCCGGTCAGGTCGAGCGCCTTCTGGAGGAGTTCGCGCGCCCGCTCGAGGTCCCCGTGGTGCCGCGCCCCGAACGCCGCCTCCTTGAACATCCGCGCCTGCCTCAGCCGACCCTCCGCGTCGACCGCCTCGACCTCCGCCCGGTACTTCTCGACCTCGCGGTGGTTCCGCTCGGCGACCTCGAGCTCGCGGAGCTTCTCGAACGAGAGGAGGAACGGGATCGTCAGGGGGTACGACGTGAGGATGCGGTCGTAGAACGCGCGTCCCTCGGCGAACCGCCCGGTCAGCATGAAGTCCTCGATCGACTGCGACGCGTACTCGTCCATCGCGTGCCGCGAATACTTGCCGTAGCCGAGGAAGAGGACCACGAAGCCGGCCGCGAACGCGAACGCGCGCATCGACGAGCGCCGGCGGGCGCGCGCGGTGCGGACGTGGTCGGAGAGCCTCCGCAGCCGCTCCGCCAGCTCCGGCCGGGTCGGGTCGAGCGACTGCGCCGCCTTCAGCACCCGCGCCGCCTCGGAGAACCCCTTCTTCCGGGAGTGCAGGTCGGCGGCCCGGACCATCGCGTCGATCGCGAACGCCGTCTGGCCGAGGCGCGACGCGAGCTCGGCGACCCGCTCCACCGCGGGCGGGAGGTCGCCGGCGAGGTCGAGGAGCCCCGCCAGGACGAGCGCCAGCTCCTCCGGGCGGTCGAGCTCGAACAGGATCTCGGCCAGCTCCGCCCCCTCGGTCCTCGGGTCGTACGCGCCCTTCTCGAACCGGCTCTCCGCGAGGTGCCGCAGCGCGAACAGCCGCTCGCGCGCCTCGACCTGGGTCGGGACGAGCTCGCGGATCCGCCGGTAGAGGTTCAGGGCGGAGTCGAGGTCGCCGTCGGCCTCGGCGCGTCGCCCCGCGGAGAGGTAGCGCTCCGCCGCCTCGGCGTACCGCTCGAGCGACTCGTAGGCGCGCCCCGCGCCGGAGAACGCGGAGACGTCCTGCACGCCGACCGCGAACAGCCGCTCGTACAGGTCGATCGCCGCCTCCGCGCGGCCGTCCTCGAGGCAGCGCTCGGCCCGCGCGAGGAGCTCCTCGGCCGGCACGCTCGCCACGATGCCCGCGTCGACGAGGATCGCCAGCTTCCGGAAGACCTGGAAGCGGGACATGTCCGTGACCGCGATGATCCCGGCGACGTTCCGGATGCCGTCGACCGCGTCGTGGACCGCCTTCGCCTCGCCGTCGCGCTCCGCCTCCGGCAGGTCGTCGAACGGACGCGCGCGGTCGACGACGTCGCCCTCCGAGGCGACGAGCGTCTTGATGTACTCCCACTCGTCGATCCGCCGCGCCGCCTCCATGATGACGCCGTTGGCCGAGAGCGCGAGCCGGGAGTCGTACGCAGCCGCCTCGTCGGGGAGCTCGTCGTGGAACTCGAACGTGCCGTCCTTCAGGAAGAACAGCTCGTAGGCGTCCTCCTCGAGCGTCTCGCGGCACGCCTGCAGGCGGTCCTCGTCCGAGATGGCGTTCATCTCCACGAGGGTCGCGAAGAGGTCCTTGCCGAGGGTCGCCATGTTGTGGCGGGCCCGGCGGACCAGGTCGCGGTCGAGCCGGCCGCGACGGACCAGGGCGTAGATCGCACGCTGTCCGAGCAGCTCCGGTTCGTGGGGCACGAGGACCCCGGCCGACGTGAACCACAGCGGCCGGCGTGCACCGTCGTGAACGATCTCCAGCGTCCCTTCCTTCTGGTTCAGGACGAGCATCTGGAGGATGTTCGCGAGGTCGACGCTCTGGAGTTCTCCTCGGAGGGGCATTCCTCGACACCGGGCACGTCCGTCGGTGGGCAGGAACGGAACGCGATCCCTTCTTCATCGACGTGCGCCCCCCGCGACCTTGTGGAGAATCGCGACTCCCCGTCCGGATCGAGGGTGCTAGGATGGCTCGTCGCGGGGTGCGGAGGGAGGTCTCTCCAGCCGCCCGACCTTTCCCTCGTCCTCGACCCGGCCGTCCCATGGACCCGATCGGCGCCGTCCGTCAGCTCTGGAACCGCTTCTCGGCGTGGCTGCACCTCCGCCGGGGGATCCGCCTGTACCGGCGGGGACGGTTCGCCCGCGCCGCCGCCCACATCCACGCGGCGCTGCTCCGCGCCGGCCCGTCGTTCACCGCGCACCTGGTGCTGGGGAAGATCTACCTCCGCCTGAACCGGTTCGACCGCGCGCGGCAGGAGTTCGCGCAGGCGAGGTTCCTCGATCCGGGGCGGTTCTCGGCGCAGGGGCTGCCGGAGGACCTCCTCCTCGAGATGGCCGAGCGGTTCTACCAGCCGCTCTGGCAGGACGGCCGCGGCCCGGGCGCTCCCGAGTCGGTCCCTCCCGCCCACCGCCGCAGATCGGAAGAGCGTCGGGTAGGGCAA
>JBICIB010000862.1:0-4715 GCA_043101415.1 Planctomycetota bacterium JB042
GATCTGCCGCGTACTCGTGCGCGGCGTAGGTGTGGACGAATCGAAACGTCGGGACCTCGGACGGCGCGGCGATCCGATCCAGCAGCTCGCGACGCGATCGCGCCGACGCCTCGGCGCGGCGGATCTCCGCGGGGTCCCCGCGGCGAGCGGCCCAAGCCCGGCCCGGGAAGGCGGGGTCGATGGTCCCGTAGCGGTCGAAGCCGCGGTCGAAGCCGAAGGTCGGGTCGAGGTACCCGCCGCCGGTCCACGCCTCGGTCCGATAGCCGGCGCGCCGGAAGTCCTCGACCAGCCACGGGAGGTCGCGCGGCACGGCGGAGAGCTCGCGGTGCACGTCGTGGCGGTCCGGCTGCTGCCCGGTGAAGAGCGAGGCGTGCGACGGCAGCGTCCACGGCGCGGGGGCGATCGCCTGCTCGAAGACGGCCGCGGAGTCGGCGAAGCGCGCGAGCGACGGACTGTTCTCCGCCGGCGCGCCGTGGATCGAGAGGTGGTCCGCGCGGACCGTGTCGAGCGAGATCAGGAGGACGTCCGGCGCGGGCGAGAGCGGGACCGCCTCGATCCGCGGCGCGCCGACCGCAACGACGGCGCCCGCCGCGCCCTCCACCTCGAGGGTGAACCGGCCGTCGCCCGATCCGAGGCGGGCGACGTCGACCTCCACCTCCCGCCATCCGCCGCCGCGCGGGAGCCGGAGCTCCCCTTCGACCGCCGCGTCACCGACGCCGAGCCCGTACGCGACCCTCACCTCCGCCTCCGGCCCGAAGAACCGGGCGACGTGGAACCGGAGCGTCGGCGCCTCGCCGCTCGGCACGCGGACCGGGACGGCCAGCCGGCCCGGCGTCGGGAGGACGATCGACGGGCGGGTCACCTGGTCGACGGCGACCGACCGGATCCACGGGGACCGGACGTCGCGGGCCGCCCTCCCCAGCCACGCGCCCCGCGGGCCGAGGGCCGCGACCCGGACCGTCGCCTCCGGGTCGGCGATCGCCGCGCCGCGGACGGCGACGAGGACCTCCCGGACGTCCGGGGCGAGCGTCGTCACGAGCTCCCGACTCGGGTCGTCGCTCCCCGCGCGCGGCGCGAGCGGGATCGCCAGGGCGCGGAGGTACCGGACGATCTTCTCGGCGTGCGCCGGATCGCGGTACGCGGCCGCCTCGTTCCGCAGCGGGACCGGGACGAGGAACGCGACGTCGTCCGGCTCGAACGGGGCGTCGACGCGGACGTGGAGCGCGCGCTGCGACGGCTCGACCGGCGCCCAGGCGAGACGGAGCGGCCCTCGTCCCGGATGCACCTCGTCCACCCACGCCCCCTCGTGCGAGGAGAAGGCGGGGAGGTCCGCCGACCACGTCGCGTCGAGGAGCATCGTGGCGTCCGCGAGGAGGGACGCCCGGTCGTCGGCGAGGTCGACCGCCGCGGTCACCTCCGCCTCGGCGAGGCGGTCGGCGATCCGGACGACCGCGGGAACGGTCGTCGACGATCCTCCTTCGTCCGCGCCCCGGCGGCAGCCGGAGAGCAGCGAGAGGACCAGGGCGACGACGAGGGGCGGGGAGAGGCGCATCGCGATCGGGATCACGGTGCAAGGAGAACAAGAAAGCGGGCCGGGAGAAAGTCCCGACCCGCTCTCGGACGAACGTGAGCGGCGCGCGCCGCCGAGGTTCAGGACTCCTCGGCCTCGACCTCCTCGGCCTCGGCGGCCGACGGATCGTAGTCGACGAACTCGAGGATCGCGCGCGGGGCGCAGTCGTTGAGACGCGGCTTCGCGAGCTTCCGGATCCGGAGGTACCCTCCGGGGCGCTCGCGCATGCGCGGGCCGATCTCGTCGAACAGCTTCTTCAGGACCGTCTTGTCCTGGATGTCCCGTTCCGCCCGGCGGATGTTGTGGAGGGACTTGTGCCGCCCGAGCGAGATGATCTTCTCGGCGTGCGGGCGGTACTCCTTCGCCTTGGCGAGGGTGGTGACGATCCGCTCGTGCTCGAGCAGGGACGTCACCAGGTTCCGCTTCATGGCGATGCGGTGCTTGGTCTTGCGGCCGAACTTGCGGCCCTGGACCCTGTGGCGAACCATCGGTCTCCTCCGTAAGCCGCCGCCGTCAGGCGCCGGCTCCGACCAGCTCTTCGATGTCCATCCCGAGCGCGAGGCTCAGATCGGAGAGCTTCTTCTTGATCTCCTTGAGCGAGGTCTTGCCGAAGTTCTTGATCTTCAGCAGGTCCTGCTCCGTCTTCCGCACGAGGTCCCCCACCGTGGCGAGGTTCTCGGCGTCGAGGCAGTTCCGCGCGCGGACCGAGAGGTCGAGCTCCTCGATCGGCTTGGAGAGGAGCTCGCGCATCCGCTGCTTCTCCTTCTCCGCCTCCTCGTCCGCCATGACGGCCGACTCGGAGACCGCGGCGTCCTCGCCCGGCTGGAAGTAGTGGATGAACGGGTTCAGGTGCTTCCGGTAGATCTTCGCCGCCTGCTGCAGCGCGACGTCCGGGCGCACGGTGCCATCGGTCCACACCTCCATGATCAGCTTGTCGTAGTTCGTGATCTTGCCGACGCGGGTGTCCTCGACCTTGTACCGGATGCGCTTCACCGGCGAGAAGTTGGAGTCGATCGGGACGACGCCCGCCTCCTGCTCCTCGCTGATGTGCTCCTCGGCGGTCTTGTAGCCGCGGCCGCGCTCGGCGGTGATCTCCGCCTTGAACGGCGCCGACTCGGTCAGCGTCGCGATCACCAGGTCGGGGTTCACGACCTCCGCCCGGTGGTCGGTCACGATGTCGGCCCCCGTCACCTCGCCCTTGCGCTCGACGTCGATCGTCATGGTGACCGGCTCGTCACCCTCGACCTTGACGAGGAGCTGCTTCAGGTTCAGGACGATGTCGACGACGTCCTCGAGCACGCCCGGGATCGAGCTGAACTCGTGCTGGACGCCCTCGATCCTCACCGACGTCACCGCGCACCCCTCGATCGAAGAGAGGAGGACGCGGCGGAGTCCGTTGCCGATCGTGTGGCCGAAGCCCTTCTCGAACGGCTCGATCACGAACTTGCCGTACGTGGAGGAGAGGGTCGCCCGCTCCCCCGTCACCTTGGACGGCAGCTCGAAGTCACGCCATCGGATTCTCATGCGCTCGGTGTCTCCCTTGTCCTTACTTGCTCATGAGCTCGATGATGAGCTGCTCCTGGACCTCGAAGCTGACGTCCGCGCGCGCCGGCAGCGCGGTCACCGCGCCCTCCAGCTTCGACTCCTCGAACGAGAGCCAGGACGGGACGGTGTGCCCCTTCCGGACCTCGAGCGCGCCCTTGGCGAGCTTCTGGGTCTTGTCCTTCGCGATCAGGCTGATCCGGTCGCCGACCCGGACGAGCCGGGAGCTGGCGGAGCAGCGGGTGCCGTTCACGCGGACGTGGCCGTGGGCCACCAGCTGGCGGGCGCCCTTCCGCGACGCGGCGAGCCCGAGCTGGAACACCACGCTGTCGAGCCGACGCTCGAGCAGGGTGAGCAGGTTCGCTCCGGTGTTGCCGCTCATGCGGTTGGCGATGTCGTAGTAGCGGCGGAACTGCCCCTCGAGCACGCCGTAGTACCGCTTGCACTTCTGCTTCTCGCGCAGGCCGATGCCGTACTCCGACGGCTTGCCGCGGGTCCACGAGTGCTGGCCCGGCTGGTAGTTCCTGCGCGTGATCGCGCACTTCGCCGTCTCGCAGCGCACGCCCTTGAGGTAGAGCTTCACGCCCTCTCGGCGGCAGAGCTTGCAGACGCTTTGCTTGGTCCAGGACATCTCTCGGTGCTCCGATCAGACCCGACGGCGCTTGCGCGGCCGGCAGCCGTTGTGCGGGATGGGCGTGCGATCCTCGATCGCCTTGACGGTGAGCCCGGCCTGGCTCAGCGCTCGGATCGCCGACTCGCGACCGGCGCCCGGACCCTTGATCCGGACCTCGACCTCGCGAACCCCCATCTTCACGGCCTGGTCGCCGACCTTCTCGGCGGCCCGCTGGGCGGCGAACGGCGTGCTCTTGCGCGAGCCCTTGTAGCCGACGCCGCCGGCCGACGCCCAGGCGATCGCCTCGCCGTTCATGTCGGTCACCGTGACGATGGTGTTGTTGAACGTGGCCTTGATGTGGACGACCGCCTTCGCGCCGACCTTACGGGCCTTCTTTTTCTTACCACTGGCCATGGGTGCTGCTCACTTGCTCCGCGCTGCGGGCTCGGCGGTCACTTCTTGACGCTCTTCTTCCCGGCGACGGTCTTCTTGGGACCCTTCCTCGTCCGGGCGTTGGTGCTCGTCCGCTGACCGCGGACCGGCAGGCCGCGGCGATGACGGAGGCCGCGGTAGCACGCGATCTCCTTCAGCCGCTGGATGTTCGACTGGACCTGCCGACGCAGGTTTCCCTCGTGGACGACCCCCTTGTCGAGGAACGCCGCGATGTGGGAGAGCTGGTCGTCCGTGAGGTCCTTCGCGCGGACGCTCGGGTCGATCCCCAGCTCGGCGCAGATCGTGCGCGAGGTGTGGGGTCCGACGCCGTAGATGTACGTCAGCGCGATGACGGTCCGCTTCTCGTTGGGGATGTCGACACCGGCGATACGGGGCATCGCTCAGCCTCCCTGCCGCTGCTTGTGGCGGCCGTTGGTGCAGATCACTCGGACGACGCCGCGACGCCGCACGATCTTGCAGTTCTCGCAGATCCGCCTCACCGAGGTTCGAACCTTCATCACTTCACCTCCGTACCGCGGCGCGCCGTCGGTACGGAGG
>JBICIB010000863.1:0-2633 GCA_043101415.1 Planctomycetota bacterium JB042
CCGGCGACTACGTCGACGTGGGGCATCCGTCGCCGGATGTCCCGCGCCTCGCGCTGCGCCATGCAGCCCATCACGGCGACGACGCGGCCCGGCCGTTCCCGCTTCCACGGGCGGAGGGCGCCGAGCCGGGAGAAGACCTTGTCCTCCGCGTGGCCGCGGACGCTGCAGGTGTTGAAGACGACGACGTCGGCGTCCTCGTACCGCTCCGTCTCGCCGTAGTTCAGCCCCTTGAACCGGCCGAGCACGAGCTCCGCGTCGACCACGTTCATCTGGCAGCCGAACACCTCCATCTTGACGCGGCCGGTCGGCGTGCTCTCGATCGTCGCTGCTGGGTCCATCCCGGAGGTTCTAACCGGAGGGTGCCACCGCGGGCAAGGATCGCCCGGCCGGGACGACCGGGGAGTCGGACGGCGGGGGCGCGGTCCCGGGGAGCCCGGGGGCGCGGGCGGTCGGACGGTCAGCCGACCTTCTCCTTGTTGTTCGACACCCACTCCTCCCACTTGCGGATCCCCGCGTCGCGGGCCGCCCGGGATCCGGTGACGTCGAACTTCATGTTCTGCCCCGTGATCACGATCAGGCTCGTGAGCGCCTCCTCGCGGATCATGATCTCGTCGTCCCGCAGGAGCTTGACGAGCTTCGGGACCGCCTTCATCGCCTTCAGCTCGCCGAGCGTGTAGATCGCCTGGGCGCGGACGAACGTGTCCCCGTCGTCGAGGAGCGGGAGGACGTGCGGGACGAGCGCCTGGTCGCGCCGCCGCCGGATCTGATCGACCGCCTCCCACCGGACCATCGGATCGCTCGCCCGGAGGTTCTCGATGATCGCCAGGAGATCGTCGTCCAGTTCGACCGGTCCGTCGGGGGTGGCGCTCCCGCCGGCGTCCCCGGCGGTCGGCGTGGAGACGATGACCGGAGGCCGTTCCCCGATCTCGGTCAGGTCGCGACCGATCGCGTCGAGCTGCTTGAAGATCCGGTCCATCTTCTGGCCGGTCTCCTCCTGGAGGAGCGAGAGCCCCTCGACCCGCTCGCGGAGCTTGCCGACCGCGACCAGCCCGTCCTGAAGCGCGGAGACCTCCTTCGAGAGCCGCGTCTGGAGCGATCCGCGGGAGGCCGCCTCCTCCTGCAGGGACTGGATCCGGGCCGGAAGGTCGCGCAGCTCGTCCAGATCCTCGTACGCCTTCTGGAGGACCGTCACCGCGGCGCGGAGGTCCCCCACCCGCGACTCGAGGTCCGCGAGCGCCGTCGCCCGCCCCGCCTCGGGGGGCGCCTGCTCGGTGAACTTCAGGTCGTAGATCACGTAGGCGAGCCCCGACACGACGAGGACCAGGAGCACCGCCACGACCGCGAGGAGGCCGCTGGGAGCCTGGGCGCCGCTTCCCGACCCGCTCCCCGCGTCCGGGCCGAGCTCGTTCAGCGGGTTGCACTTGCGGCAGAAGATCTTCCCCTTGATCGTGGTCGACCGGTTCTCCTTGATGTCCTGGAGGGGGATCGACTCGTTGCAGATGTCGCAGAAGAAGAGCTTCATCGCTCGGGTCTCCGGGCGAACGTCGTTCGGCCGAATCGTCCCGCGGGGCAGTGGACGACTCACTAGAATCGGGCCGGTGTCGCGACGCGCGCCGTGACCCCCGGGCCTTCGGGAGTATATGGACGGTCCACGAAGAGGGTAGCACTCCAACCGGATCCGAAATGCGCGATCTCCCCCGACTCGACGAAACGACGCGACGCCGCATCTCCGAGACGGCCGACCGGCACGAACTCGACCTGCTCCAGCTCGCGCTCGACGACGGGCCGGACGACTTCGAGACGCTGGCGCGGCTGGGCGAGCTGTACACCCGGCTCGGCCGGGTCGAGGAGGGGCTCGAGGTCGACCGCCGGCTGGCTCGGATCGCGCCGTCCGACCCGATCGTGCGGTACAACCTCGCCTGTTCGCTGGCGCTGCTCGGCCAGCCGGAGGAGTCGTGTGCGGCGCTCCGGGAGGCGGTCCGGCTCGGGTACTCCGATCTCGAGCACCTCCTCCAGGACGCCGACCTCGCCTCGGTCCGGTCCCACCCCCTCTTCGCGGACGTCCTTCGGTTGCTCGAGCGTCACCGCCGCGACCGGCGCTGACGCCCGACGACCGTCACGCCCCGGCGATCTCCCCGAGCCCCCGGAGTCGCCACCAGTCCGCCGCGACCCCGAACGCCAGCGCCGCCGCGCCGACCGCGACCACCACCGCGAGCACGCGCGCGAGGAGCTGGGCCGCTCCGCCCTCCTGCGCGCCGATCCGCGGCCGCGGCTGCATGCCGCGGTCGACGTCGACGCGGAGCGCGAAGTCCCCGCACGCGGGACAGAAGATGTCGTCCTCGGCGATCAGCGCCTCGCAGGCGAGGCACGGCTTCACCGCCTCCTCGGCGGCGCCGGCCCCCCGGGACCCGCAGAGCGAGCAGACCTCCGCATCGAAGGGGAGGATCGTGCCGCACTCGAGGCACGGCCTGACGCGCTCTTCCGCCGCTTCCGTCGCTTCCGCCATGAAGGGACTCCGGATCGGGACGCCCGGCCCGAGCCGTCCACCGCGAGGGCCGCGGTGCGCCGTCCGGGCTACTCCGCCGACGCGACGGCCGTCCAGTACGAGCGGAACCTCGCCGCTCCGTCCCGGC
>JBICIB010000864.1:0-3463 GCA_043101415.1 Planctomycetota bacterium JB042
TCGGAGAAGCCTCCCCGTCTCGTCCCCCGCCTCGCCCGCTTCGGACTTCCTCACCCGCTTCCTGAGTGAGAAAGGGGGAGTTCGGTAGGGACCCATGGGATGGGTGTGCCTCGAGGCCCGGCGTCGATGCGGGTCGTCCGCGTCCGCGCCCTCTCCTCCCCCGCCTCGCTCCGGATGCGGAAGGGGACCCATGACGGTGGCGGTCCGACGACGAGGGGCGCCGATCCTTCCGGATCAACGCCCCTCGCGGCATCGGTGCCGGCCCTCCGCGATGTCGCGTCAGCCGCGCTCTCCCCTGCTCTCGTTGCTCTCCCCTGCTCTCCCTTGCTCCTCCTACAGTCCCAGGGAGACTCCGTTCGTCGCCGTGTACCCCCACGCGTTCGTCGCGTCCGTGACGAACCCCTGCAGCTTCAGCGCGGTGCCGGTCGGGGTGGAGGGGGGGAGGGTGGTCGTGAACTCGAACGAGCCGGAGCCGGGGACGCCGGGGGTGCCGCCGAGCGGCAGGGGGACGGCGAGGACGGTCGGGGACACGTAGAGCGAGCAGTCGCCGGCCGCCGGCAGGTCGGTCTCGAACAGGCCGATCGTCAGGAGCGCGAGCGCCTGCGGGTTCCCCTTCGCCAGCTTCATGGTGACGTCGCCCCCCGCCTCGGCGCAGCCGTCGACGGTCAGCTTCGGGGCGATGCCGCCGTTGCCGGCGCAGCCGTACCCGTACAGCGTGACCGCGCCGTCGACGTCGCACGCGGTGCCGTTCCAGTACTGCACGGCCCGCGCGAACGCCTCGGGCCCGATCTCGTCGCCCATCCGGCGGCCGGGGATGTCGTCGGCCGGGGGGTGGATGCCGCCCCAGATGCGCGACAACGAGCACTGGTCCGACGCGTCGTAGTAGGTGGCCCACTGCAGCGTCACGTCGACGCTCGGGCCGTCCTCGAACACCAGGAACTGGTTCTTCGGGCAGGTGAACTGACCGATGCCGCCGGGGAAGTACGGCGAGCCGGTCAGCTGGTGCATGATGATCGCGGCGGTCCGGCTGTACGTGCTGTGACCCGACACGTATCCGGCGAACGGCGGGGTGACGAACGACGGGCGCTGGTACGGCCACCAGTTCTCGGCCAGGATCCAGCCGACCCCCGCGACGTCGGTGTCCGGGTTCGTGATGTAGGTCGGGCCGCGCCACGCCTTGACCGCGATCTTCCCCTCGTTCCCGGCCAGGTGGGCGTGCTTCTGCCCGGCCGCGGTCGTGGCGAACGTCACGGACTCGATGAGGCCGGGGTGGAGGGTGATGCCGTCGACGTGGTAGTTCGCGTGGGTGGGGAAGGTGCACTGTCCGAGCGCGGCCATGTGGCGGATCGCGCTGATCGGACGGAGATAGTCGTAGTACCCCTTCACGCCCCACGACGCGACGGCGACGTCGTGCATCGCGCCGCCGAGCACGAGGTACGCCTTGACGTCCCACTCGAAGTCGGAGAGGACCGGACCCTGGCCGCCGATCCGCTTCACCAGGTTCGGGTCGTCGCTCACCTGGTTCAGCAGGACGAACCAGTGTCCGGGCGGAGTCTCCGAGTCCGGACCGTCGGCCCAGAACTCGGCGAGGATGCGGGTGTAGTCGCCGCGCGGGACGATCTGCGGCGGGTACGGCAGGCCGGTGACCGGGTTCGTGGCGTGCCCCGCGCCGTTGTCGCCGCCGTTCACGAAGTCGTAGAACAGATCGTAGGTCGAGACGTCGCTCGGCAGCGTCGCGCCGCCGATCGCGCCGGGCGAGATGTCGATCATCACGTTGTCGGCGGGGTCGAGATGCGACGACCACGCCGACACGAGCTCGAAGCCCCACTTGTAGTACTGCGCCTCGTCGGTCCCGAGCTTCGGCGGCGGCCCGGGGTCGTGGTAGACCCAGTAGTCGAAGCCGTCCCGCTCGTCGATCGTGACGTCGTTCTGGGAGAGGCTGAAGGGCGTCACCTGGCCCCACTCCGGGCTCAGGAACTCGGGGTAGCCGCCGACGATGACGTTCCCGCCCTGGTCGATGAAGAAGTCGAGCGCCAGCGGCTGCCAGCGGTTCGGGTCGACGATGTTCGGGTTGCCGGGGAGTCCGGGGACGAGCGGCGGGTTGACGGGGACGTAGTGCTGGTTCGCGTAGCCGCCCTGCTCGTTCGCGTGGTCCGCCAGCCCGTGCGCGAGGACGGTCACGGCGATCCGGTTCCCGATCGCGGCGGGGGAGTTCCCGAGGGTGGTCGAGTTGTCCTTGTTGAACCCGAGCTGGTTCATGAACGCGTTGTACTGCGGGAACATCGTCGGCGCGCCGGGCGAGGCGCCGAAGCGCGCGCGCAGGATGTTGTAGCAGGCGTAGCTCAGCGCCTCGGCCCGGTACTGGTCGACGTTCAGGTCGAAGGTCGCGTGGTCCTCGTCGAACAGGACCGGCTGCGCGACGAGGTCGTAGGTCGCCCACGCGTCCCACATCGCCACCGACATGTGGTACAGGTTGCGCGCGTGGACCGTCGGCCGCGCGAGGTCGTGACGGATCGACTCGAGGAGCAGCTCGTTCCACTGCCGCGCGATCGACTGGGCGTCGGCGCTCGGCGCGAACGAACAGAGGGCGAGGGCGAGCGCGGCGAACCGGCTCTTCTGCAACGAGGGGTGCACGTTCGTCTCCTGAGGAGAGGACTCGGAATGGGCGGTGAATCCCGGGCCGCCGCCGTTGACGAGCCGTAGGGGAACGACCCCGCAAGAGTAGCACACGAATCGGCGCTTCAGAGGTATCCTGGGCCCTCTTCCCCATGCCCTCGCCCGGACGCCTCCCCCGCCGTGCCTTCCTGACCGCCGCCGCGGCCGGGGTCGGCGGCGTCGTCGCCGCCTCGTGGCGTTCGGGCGGCCGGACGGCCCCTCCGGACGAGCGCTCCCTCGTCCTGGTCGACCTGGCGGGCGGCAACGACGGCCTCGGGACCGTGGTCCCGGCGGGGGACGAGAGGTACCGCCGGCTGCGGGGGAGGCTCGCGCTCGACCGGGCGGAGGTCCGCCGCCTGGCGCCCGGCGTCGGTCTCCATCCGGCGCTGCCGCGGCTCGCCGACCGGTTCGCGGCGGGGGGGCTCGCGATCGTCGAGGGGGTCGGTTCGACTCCGGCGCCCCGCACCCACGAGGAGGCCGCGGACGCCGCCGACGCGGTCGAGGTCGACCCGGTCCGGACCGGTTGGCTCGGCCGGCTCGCCGACGGAGGACTCGGGCCCGGCCGCGCGCCGGCGCTCGTCTCCCTCGGCGCGGAGCCTCCGCCGGCGTTCGCCGCGCGGGGGGGCGTGTCGGCCGCGCTCGGCGTCGTCCCCGAGCGACGCGCGTCGTTCGCCGAGGCGCTCGACCGGGTCGCCGACCGGATCGCGGCCCGCGCCGCGGCGAGGGTGCACCACGTCCGGCTGCCGGGCTTCGACACGCACGCCCAGCAGGCGCACCGGCACGCCCGCCTCCTCGCCGAGCTCGACCG
>JBICIB010000865.1:0-3665 GCA_043101415.1 Planctomycetota bacterium JB042
ATCGCCTACTCCGGCACGCCCGAGCCGACCTCGTACGAGGAGGTCGACGCGGGGCAGGTGGGCGTGGTCGAGATCGACCGGAAGGGCGCGCCCCCCGCGCTCGAGCCGGTCCGGGTCGGCGCGCTCCGCTGGGCGGACGTCGCGTTCCGGTTCGCCGGGGACGCGGACGCCGCGCGCCTCCGTCGGGCGCTCGCGGAGGCCGAGGCGGACCTCGTGCGGCTCACGCTCGCGGGCGAGGCGCCGGCGTCGGCGTACGCGGAGGTGCGGGACCTCGTCGAGGAGGAGGAGGCGCGCCGGCTCGACCTCCGGGTCCGCGAGGGGGACCTCCGCTGGCGCGCCGACGAAGAGGAGGCGTCGCTCGCGCCGCTGCGGGACGCGTCGCTCGCGCAGGTGCAGGCGCGGCTCGAGCGGCGGCTCACCGAGGCGGAGGAGCCGCACGACGTCCGCGTGGCGCGCGAGGCGGCGCGCCTGTTCGCGCAGGCGGTCCGGGAGGCGGACGCGTGCGACTGAAGCGGCTCGAGGTGACCGACGTCCGTCGCTTCCGCGGCGGCCCGCACGTCGTCGAGTTCCACCCGCGCGGGACGGTGCTGACCGGGCGGAACGAGGCGGGGAAGACGACGCTGTTCGAGGCGGTCCGCCGGGCGCTCTTCGACCGCTCGAAGAGCAAGGCGCGCTGGACCGAACGGATCGCGCCGAACGGCGTCGAGGCGCCGCACCCGACCGTGGCGCTCGAGCTCGAGCACGGCGGCCGCGAGATCCGGGTCGAGAAGGAGTTCGGCGCGAAGGGGCGGACGCGGCTGCACGAGCGCCGCGACGGCGAGTGGGTCGTCGTCGCCGAACGGGAGGAGGCGGACGAGCTCCTCCTCGAGTGGCTCGGCGCGCCGACGAAGCGCCGCCCCGACGCCGACCGGCCGGACACCTGGGGCGCGTTCCAGTGGCTGTTCGTGCCGCAGGAGTCGCGCGACCTCCCCGGCGAGTCGACCGACGCGGCGGACCGGCTCGGCCTCGACCGGACCGGCGTCAGCCCCGAGTTCGACCGCGTCCGCGCCGCGATCCTCGCCGCCGCCGACGAGGTGTTCACGCGGACCGGCCAGCTGGCGGCCCGCTCCGACCTCGCCGCGGCGCGGGCCGAACGCGAGACGCTCGAGCGCGAGCGGGCGACCCTCGCCGAGGAGGTCGACGCGCTGGAGCGGAAGCGGCGGGAGTGGGAGGAGGCGCGCGAGCGGCTCCCGCTTTGCGAGCGCGAGGCGGACGAGGCGAAGGCGGAGTGGGAGGCGGTCGACGACGCCGTGGTCGACCTCTCCGGCGCCGAGGCCGCGCTCGGGACGGCCGATGAGCGCGCGCGCCGCCTCGCCGCGGAGGCGCGCCAGACCGCGCAGGTCGTCGAGGAGCGGGGGCGGCGCGAGGAGGCGGCGGCGACCGAGGACCGGGCGTACGACGACGCCCTCGCCGAGCACGCGCGGACCGAGACGCTGATGAAGCAGGCGTACGACCGGTTCGACGCGGCGCGGCGCGAGCTGGTCGACACCGAGCGCCGCCTCGACGAGTGGCGGGGCGCGCGCGCCGACGAGCGCCGGCGGCTCGACGCGGCCGAGGCGCGGCGGGAGGCGGACGAGGCGGAGCGCCGGCTCGCCGAGGCGGAGCGGCTCGACCGCGTGCTGGCCGAGGCGCGCGCCGCGTCGGCCGCGGAGCCCCCGGCGGCCGAGCTGGTCCACGAGGTCGAGAACCTCCACGCCGAGATCGAGGCGGACCGCCGGGCGATCGCGCGCACGATCCTCCGCGTCAGCGTCCACGGCGACGCGGACGCCGACGTCCTCGCCGACGGTTCGCCGCTGATCGGCATGTCCGGCGAGGGGAGCGAACGGATCGAGGTCGTCCTGCCGAACGGCGCGCGGGTCGTCGTCGAGAGCGGGTCGCGCGAGACCTCCCGCCTCCGGGAGGAGGCGGCCGCGCGTCGGGGACGGATCCAGCAGCTCCTCGCGCCGTTCCAGGCCGAGTCGCCGGCCGAGCTGCGGCGGATCCGCGACGAGCGGCTCGAACACCGCGGCGAGGTCGAGCGCCTCGACGAGCTCCGCTGCGCCGTCGACTCCCGTCCGACCGCGGCGCTCGCCGAAGAGCTCGAGCAGCGCCGCGCGGCCCTCGCCCGCTTCGCGGAACTCCTCCCCGCGGCCGACGCCGACGGCGGCGACGACGCTTCGTCGATCCACACCCTGCGCGAGCGGGTCGCCCGCCGCGACGAGGCGATCGAGCGGGCCGAGGCGACGCTGAGCGAGGCGCGCGAGCGGGGGCGCGAGGCGAGCGCGGAGGTCGACCGGCTGCGCGCCCGGCTCGACGAGGCGGCCCGCGCCCGCGACGTCGCGCGCGCGCGACGGACGACGGCCGGCCAGGAGCTCGCCCGCCACCGCGAGAAGCACGGCGCCACCGACGCCTGCCGCGACGCCGCGGCCCGCGCACGCGCCGCGAGCGAGGCCGCCGAGGCGGAGGTGAAGGAGAGCCGCGCCGAGCTGGAGCGGAAGGAGCTCGACGCGCGCCAGCACCGCGAGACCGTCCGCCGGACGTACGACCGTCTCTCCGCCCGGTTCCGCCGCGAGGAGGCGCGCGCCGCGCAGCTCGAGGAGGAGCTCGAGCGCCGCGCGGCCGGCGGCGCCTGGTCCAGGCTCGCCGAGGTCGAGGAGCGGTGCGCCGAGACCGACCGTCGCGTCGAGCGCCTCGAGGAGCGCGCGGCCGCGCTCGCCCTCCTCAAGGAGACGGTCGACGACGTCCGCGGCGAGGCCGTGTCGCGCGTCACCGCCCCGATCCGCGAGGACCTCGAGGAGCTCCTCGTCGACGTCACCGGCGGCCGCTACCGCGCCGCCCGCCTCGGCGAGGCCCTGCACCCCCTCGCCCTCGAAGGGGTCGACCCCGTCGACGTCGAGGACGGCTCGCAGGGCCTGCGCGAACTGGTCGGCACCCTCGTCCGCCTCAGCGTCGCCCGCTGGCTCGCCGAGGACGAACCCCAGGTCGTCGTCCTCGACGACCCGTGCGTCCACGTCAGCCGCGAACGAACCGCAAGATTGGTCGAGCGCCTGAACCGCCTGACCGCGGCGGGGCGGGTGCAGGTGGTGGTGTTGACGCATCGCGAGAGCGAGTTCGCGGGGCTCGCGGGAGCCGTCGTCGACGTCGAATCGGTCTGACCACTGCGCGTGGAGCGAGAAGCACTGCGCGTGAGGCGAGAGCCGCTGCGCGGGGCAACCGCTGCGCGCGGGGCGTGGAACGCGATTCGTCGGACGTCCTCGCGTTCGCCACGGCGGCGGCCGGAAAGGGGCGGTGCTCGCCGACCCGCGCACCTCCACGCGCGATGCATTCGGCGTGGTCTCCGCGAGGGGACGAGTCGCGCTGCGGGGTCGCTCTCGGAGCCACCTCCCCTTCCCGGCCCCGCCTCGCCCGCTGCGGATGGCCTCACCCGATTCCTGGGGGTAGAAGAGAACGGAAGGGACCCATGAGTGCATCGGCGTCGGAGATCGCAAGTCGGACCGAGGCGGCAGAGCGTCCCCGGCCCATTCATGGGTCTCCATCCGGACTCCCCCCTCCACCCCCAGGAATCGGGTGAGGCCATCCGCAGCGGGCGAGGCGGGGGCCGGAGGAGGGATGAGGCTCCGAGAGCGACCCCGCAGCGCGACTCGTCC
>JBICIB010000866.1:0-5488 GCA_043101415.1 Planctomycetota bacterium JB042
CCGGCAGGAGCGGCGCCGGCTCGAGCACCCACCGCCCGTCCGCCGCCCCCGCGTCGAACAGATGACGGAGCCCCTCGCGCGTCCCCGACCAGATCGCGACCGGCGCTCCGTCGTCGTCTCCGAGCGCGTCCGCCGCGCGCGCGAGCGCGTCGGCGTCGACGCACGGATCGAGCCGCGCACGCGTCGTCGCCCCGAGCGCGAACCGCGCCCCCCGCAGGCGGCCGCCGATCTCCCGCGTCCGCTCCGCCTCCGCGACGAACGACGCGTCGTCGGCCATCTCGCCGAACGGCCCGAACGCGTCGTCCCCCTCGAGCGCGCCGAGGAACGGCGTCCGCGCCTGCGCGCGGTCGGCGTCCTCGAGCCCGGCCGCGAGCATCGCCGCGTCGTTCAGCGCGCTCGCCGACGTCGACACGAACGACACGATCGGGACGACCTCGCCGTGCGCCGCGGCGAGGAACGACCGCTCGAGGCCCGCCCGTTCGACGAGCAGCCGTTCGCGCACCTCCGGCGCGTCGCCGACGAGGAGCAGGAACCGCGCGCCGCCGGCGAACAGGACCGCCGCCTCGTCCGCCTCCGCCGCCGCGAGGAGCCGTCGACGGGCGGCCGCGACGTCCGCCGCGAGCTCCCACGTCCGCCCCGCCAGCGCCCCGACGTCCCCGGGCGTCGCGCGCCGGTCGTCGGTCCCGAACGCGTGCGCGAAGAGCCCCGCGAACCGACCCGAGACGAACAGGAGCGGCTCGGACGGGTCCGCGGCCGTCGCCTCCGCGGCCGCGGCCGCCACCCGCAGCCGCGCCCCGGCCGCCTCCGTCGACGACCCGAGGGCGCCGGCGAGGAGCGCGACCGCCGCGGACGCGACGGCGGCCGGCGGGCCGCCGTCGACGCGCGCCAGGTCCGTCTCGAGCGCGCGCCGCGCCGCGTCGTCGAGCGCCGCCGCCTCGCGCCGCACGGCCTCGAGGACCGCCGCCGTCCGCCGTCCGTTCATGCGTCTCCCGGCGTCTCGAGGACGTCCATCCGACCGAGCCCGAACGTCGTCCCCTTCCCGACCCCGACCGCGACGCCGAACGCGAGCAGCGGGAGGAACGGAGCGAGATCGCCCGCGTAGTCGACCGACCCGCGCACGCCGCGCAGGTTCATCGCCCGCTCCTGGCGGGCCGACCATCGTAGCGAGTCGGCACGGCGGAGGTCGGAGCGCTCGATCCGAACGCCCTCGGCGCGATCGATCCAGGCTCGGTGGTCGAGCCGGAGGTCGAACCCCTCGTGCAGCTCGAGGAGCGTCGAGGCGCGGCGGAGGAGCGCCCGCGCGACGACCGGGAACGGAAGCTCCCGCGCCAACGCGCCCCGGGTGAGGATCCGGACGCCGGAGGGGAACGCCACGCGGAGGCGGTCCGACGCCGCGGGCGGGCCGAGGAACGACGACGGCGCGACCGGCGGCCGCCGCGCGAACGCCGGCGGGTCCCCCGAGACGATCGCCCCCCCGTCCGGACCGTCGATCCGCTCGATCCGGAACCGGTGGCGTTCGGCGGTCAGCCCCCGCGCCGCGACCCGCAGGAGCGCCGCCGCGACGACCGGCGCCTGCTCGACGGCGCGCCCGATCAGGGTCACCCCGAACCGGAACGCCTCCCCGGCGGGGACCTCGCGCTCCGGCCCGGGACGGATCACGTACGGCGCCGGCGCCCGCCCCCGGCCGTCGAGCCGACGCGCCCCCTCCGGCGGCCTCGGCTCGAACAGCGCCGGATGGACGCACGCGTCGGCCAGGTGGCACGCCGCGCAGTCGCGGTGGTCGACGACGCAGGCGGCGTCCTTCAGCGCGTGCCCGAACGCCCCCCGCAGCGTGCTCCCGGCGAACGCGGGGAGACGGAGCGGATCGACGGCCCGCGCCCGGACCTCGAGCGGCAGGAGTCGGAGACGGTCGAGGGACGCGGCGAGCGACACGGCGGCGCATCGTAGCCCGCATTCGGGTGACCCCCGGCGCCGCAGGAGCTAACATCTGGAGTTCGCCGCCACGTCAGCCCAGCCCACCCGACCGGAGCCTCTCCATGCGCGCGGGATGCCTCACCGCACTCGTCCTGTTCGTCTCCGCCCCCGCTCTCGACGCCCAGATCCTCTACGCCAAGCCGAAGGACGAGCGGATCGAGAAGCGCTACGCGAAGCACCTGACCACCTACCGCGGGATGCAGGTGATCATCGGAGAGCCGAAGGCGGGGATCACCTGCCAGCCGGGGACCGTCCGGAAGACCGGCGGCAGCGAGGCGAAGAACGAGATGTACGTCGCCGACCCGGGCGACCCGTCGTTCGTCCCGTACAAGTGGGAGGACGGCCGCCGGGTGAAGAACGGCAAGCGGTCGGTGGTCCAGTTCGCCGGCGACGACTTCCCGGAGGTGAAGTACGTCGACCGCCTCCAGACCCTGCGCGGCCTCGCGAACGAGTACGAGGAGCGCCTCGCCGAGATCGAGTCCCTGGAGACGCAGCGCGACGCGGCGGACAAGGGGACGACGCCGTGGTTCGGCAAGCACGGCATGATGCTGGCCCGCCTCGACCGCCTGCAGACGTGGCTCCTCAACATGGGGTACCCGAAGGCGGCGAAGAGGCTCGAGCGGCAGATCGACCGGGAGAAGAAGCAGGTCTCGCGCGAGGCGACGGCGCAGCGCGAGAAGGCCGCGATCGGATCGATCAAGGGCGCGAAGGTGCCGGACGCGGTCGTCGAGGCGTCGAAGAAGGTCTCGAACGGGCGCGACGTCTTCGGTTGCGTCGAGAGCCAGCACCTGCGGATCGTCTACACCGGCTTCCCCGACTCCCTCGCCGAGCGCGCGATCGAGCTCGGCGAGCACGTGATCGAGGGGTTCCGGAAGGACTTCGTCGATCCGTACCGCGACGAGGACTTCCGCGACCACATCCCCGACGGGCGGTTCGTCGAGTTCTGCTTCGTCCCCGAGGACGAGCACTCGTTCGAGAACTACAAGATCGAGATCTACGGCGTCGGGTGGAGCAACCGCCGAAAGGCCGAGGAGCTCAAGATGAGCGGCTCGTCCCTCCGCCGCGGCCGCGCGCGCGGCGACGCCGAGTACGTCCGCTACTGGAAGTACAAGCAGGAGGGGACCGACGTCGAGGGGATCATCACCCACTCGCTCGGCCACATCCTCGCCAACCTCCACTACGCCCGCGGCGCCGGCAGCTCGAACCAGCCGTGGATCGAGGAGGCGTGCGGGTACTACCTCTCCTTCGGCCACCTCGGCCGGAACACCGTCACCTGCTTCACCTGGAACGAACCGAGCTACGCCAAGCAGGCGCAGGACGAAGGGGAGAAGACGGTGCAGGAAGGGCTGCGCGGCTACTTCAACGAGCTCGCCATCACCAAGGGCCCGACCCTCGAGACCCTCGCCATCCGCACGCTCGCCGACATGACCGACGCCGACTTCGCCAAGGCGTGGAGCATGTTCGACTTCGTCTCGATGAAGCTCGAGAAGTCCGGCCAGATCTGGCTCCGCAACACCTGCCTCGCCGCCAGCTCCGGCAACCGCGGCAAGTTCGTCGAACGCTGGCGCCGCTTCACGGAGGAGCTCTTCCCCGTACCGCCGGGAACGGACGTCTTCTCGGAGGTGGACAAGAAGTGGCGAGCCTACGCGGACCGAGGACAGAGGAAGGACTGAGGGAGCAGGGGAGAGCAAGGGAGAGCAACGAGAGCAGGGGAGAGGCCGCTGACGCGGGCGGCCTACGGGGTGGAGCGGCCCGGCGCGCGAGGGCTCGCCGAGGGCGGGGGAATCCCGGTCCGAACAGTGATTTCGCGATGGGGCGGCGTTCTCGTTCTCGGGAGCGTCGAGTGCGAGATCATCGGAAACTCCGTGCGTTCGAGCTGGCGGACCGGTTGGCGGTGGCGGTCCATCGAGCGACCCGGCTGTTCCCGGCGGACGAGCGGTTCGGGCTCGCGGCGCAGCTGCGCAGGGCCGCCGTCTCCGCCGCGAGCAACATCGTCGAAGGAGCGGCCCGTGAGACGAAGCCGGAGTTCCACCGATTCCTCCGCATGGCGTACGCCTCCGCCCGAGAGGTCGAGTATCAGCTCGATCTCGCCGCGCGGCTCGGCTACCTCACTCTCCCGCACGCGGACGCGCTCCTCCCGCTCTCGCGGGAATGCTCCATCGTCCTCCGAGCCCTGATTCGGGCGAGCCGCATTTGACGACCGGTCGTCCGCGCTTCCTACCGCCCCCCCAGCGAGCCTCCGACCGCCGGGCCGCTCCACCCCGCAGGCCGCCCGCGTCAGCGCCCTCTCCCCTGCTCTCGTTGCTCTCCCTTGCTCTCCCCTGCTCCCCCCTAACACCATGCGTTCGTCAGCACCTCGCCCAGCCCTCCCGCGCCCGGCACGATGTACCCGTTCTCCGTCAGGCCGCGTTCGCGTTCCCAGTCGGCGCCGGGGGGCTTCGCGAGGACGTCGTCGGGCGAGAGGCCTCGGTCGAGGCGGCCGGCGTAGACGATGACGTCGTCGGTGGCGTCGAGGACGCGGCGGAGGTACTCGGGGGTGATCATCAGGTGGAGGGCGATCACCTTGGCGGGGCGGCCGAGGTCGCGGGAGCGGTAGGCGGCGAGCGTCTCGAGGATGGTCGAACCGGTGGCGCCCATCGGGTCGGGGACGAGGACGATGCGGTCGGCGATCGGGCCGCCGATCTTGCTCCCCGCGCTCTCGACGCCGACGACGTGCCCCGCCTCGTCGGCGACGCGGCCGAGGTAGAAGTGGTCGATCCGGACGCGCCCCGGACCGACGACGCGGGCGAGCTCCTCCAGGCAGAGGACGGACGGGAGGTTGCCGGCCCGGAGCACGTTGGCGACGGCGACGTCGAGCTGCGGGTCGACGCTCACGCCGCGCCAGACGCCGTGCTCGGTGTGCGGCTTCATCCGCGTGTCGACCTCGCGCTCGACCCGCGGGAACTCGCTCGCCGCCGCGTGGTGCAGCAGGATCCGGTAGGCGCTCCGGACGAGGCCGATCACCTCCGGCGCGTGGACGTCCGGCGAACCGATGCGCGCCAGGGTGGCGAGCATCCAGGGATCGCTCAGGAGATGGACTCGCGGCCCGTAGCGGTGCTCGATCTCGAGGGAGCGCGAGTCGCTCATCGTGGGGGTCCTCCGGAGGCGCGGGCATTGTAGACTCGTCGATCGCTCCGGTTCGAGGTGCCCCATGCCCGCCCGACTCCGTTTCCTCGCCCCGCTCGCCGTCGCCGGCGTCGCGATCTCGTGCTCCGGCCTCGACGAGCTCCGCTCGGGGAAGCTCGACGTCGAGCCGGCGGTGATCGACCGCGCCGGCCGTTCGCCCGACCCCGCGCTGGAGGCGCCGCTCCTCGCGATCCTCGATCTCCGGATCGAGAGCGGCTACACGGCGATCGACGACGCCCGGGTCGTCGCGGCCATCCAGGCGCTCGAACGGCGCGGCGCGGCGTCCGCCGTCCCGGCGCTCGAGGAGCTCGTCTTCGACCCGGTCGGCCGGGTCGAGCTACACGCCCTC
>JBICIB010000867.1:0-4591 GCA_043101415.1 Planctomycetota bacterium JB042
CCGCCTTGCCGAGCAGCCCGCCCCAGTCGACCGACTCCCCCTCCTTCAGGCCCGGGAGCGGGAGCAGCCGGACCGCCGTCGTCTTGTCGTTGATCATCCCGATCGCCATCTCGTCGCCGAGCATCGCGGCGATCGTCTCGACCGACGTGTCGCCGGGGACCGCGACCATGTCGATGCCGACCGAGCAGACCGACGTCATCGCCTCCAGCTTCTCGTACGTGAGCGCACCCTCCTCCGCCGCGCGCACCATCCCCATGTCCTCCGAGACCGGGATGAACGCGCCGGAGAGCCCCCCGACGCGCGAGGCGGCCATCGCGCCCCCCTTCTTGACCGCGTCGTTCAGCATCGCGAGGCAGAGGATCGTCCCCGGCGCGCCGACCCGTTCCACCCCCATCTCCTCGAGGATGTCGGCCACCGAGTCCCCCTGCGCCGGCGTCGGCGCGAGCGAGAGGTCGACGATCCCGAACGGGACGCCGAGCCGCTTCGCCGTCTCCCGCCCGATCAGCTCCCCCATCCGCGTCACCTTGAACGCCGTCTTCTTGATCTCCTCGCAGACCGCGTCGATCGACGCCTCGCGCCCGAGCTGGCGGAGCACGGCGTTGACGACGCCCGGCCCGGAGACGCCGCAGTTGATCACCTCGTCCGGCATGCCGACGCCATGCATCGCGCCGGCGATGAACGGGTTGTCCTCGACCGCGTTCGTGAAGACGACCAGCTTCGCGCAGCCGAGCCCGCCGGTCGACGCGGTCAGCTCGGCGGTCTCCTTGATGACGCGCGCCATCTCGACGCACGCGTCGAAGTGGATGCCCGCGCGCGTCGAGCCGACGTTCACCGAGGCGCAGACCCGCTCCGTCGACGCGAGCGCCCGCGGGATCGATCCGATCAGCCGCCGGTCGCCGCGCGTGAACCCGCCGTGGACGAGCGCGGAGAACCCCCCCGCGTAGTCGATCCCGATCTCGCCCCCCGCCCGGTCCATCGCCTCGGCGATCGGCACGAGGTCGTCCGAGTCGAGCCCGTCCGCGAGGAGCGCGACCGGCGTCACCGCGACCCGCTTGTTCACGATCGGGATGCCGTAGTCCCGCTCGACCGACGCCGCGGTCTCGACGAGCTTCGCGCCGGCGGAGGTGATCCGTTCGTAGACGGCGTCGGCGGTCGCCCGGACGGTCGCGCGGACGCACCCCCGCAACGAGATCCCGAGCGTGGTGGTCCGGATGTCGAGGGTCTCGAGGTCGACCATCCGGATCGTCTCGAGGATCTCACGCTCGTGGAACGGCACGGCTCTCCCTCTAGATCCGGTGCATGTAGCGGAAGACCCGCTCGTGCTGGACGCGGACGGTGTAGTCGTCGTCCCGCGACAACCCCTCGAGCGCCGCCTTCGCCTCCGGGAACGCCCCCGGCGCGCGGCTCATGTCGACGGTCAGGATCGTGTGGAACCAGCCGTCGACGATGCGCTGCGAGATCTCCTGGATGTCCCCGCCGACCTCGGCGATCCCGGTCGCGAGCTCGGCCAGGACGTGCGGGCGGTTCCGGCCGACGGCGGTCACGACGACGACGTCCTCGCGGCAGACGCCTCCGGCGCCGCCCATCGTGCAGGCGTCGACGTGGGTGTCCGGCGGGCCGAGGACCCGCCGCTCCGCCTCGCGCGCCGACTCGATCGGCGCCGACGGAGCGGGCGGCTTCGCCGCACCGGACGGACCGCCCGGCCGCCAGAGCGACGGGTCGGCCCCTCGGCGCCGCGACAGCCGGTCGCTCCAGTCCGGACCGCTCGCCGCCGCCGCGCCGCCGGCGCTCGACGCCCGGCCGGTCGGGGCGGCGCACGAGCAGGCGCCGCCGCCGTCGTTCGCCCCGCACGCGCACGATCCGCCGGACGCCGCCGCCGCGGCGCCCTCCACGATCGTGATCCCGCGCGCGGCCGCCTCCTCGCGGGCGAGGCTGGTCAACATCGTCCCCGCCGGCACCTCCAGCGGGGTGTCGGCCGCGTGCGCCAGGATCCGGTCTCTGGTCAGGATCATCGTCACGTCTCCAGCGGCACCGGGCCGCGATCCGTCCAACGGAACAGGCGCACCCGGCCTCGTTCGACCTCCACCACGTACCGGCCGTCCGGCAGGTGGACCACCGGCACCGCGGTCCGTCCGCCCGCGGCCCCTCCGCGCGTCGGCGGAGGCGCGGACGGGGCCGGACCGCTCCCGTCCCGCGACCAGACGACCCGGAGGCCGAGCCGGTCGGCGGCGTCGAGCGCGGACGGCGTGATCGTCGTCCGCTCGTCGACCACGATCGGATCGCCGGCCCGGCCGTCCCGCACGTCGCTCTCCGTGATGATGCGCGCCGCCATCCCGGGCTCCGTCAGATCGCCTCGTCGTGTCGGGAGAGGATCTCCCGAAGCGCCTCGTGCGGCCGGGGGATGACCACCCGCCGCAGCAGGAGCCCCGCCTCCTCCGCGCCGCTCGCCCCGGCGAGGGTCGCGTCCTCGACGTCCGACACCTCGCCGGTCATCGTCACGTACGACTTGCCGCCGATGCCGCTCGCGAGGCGGACCTCGATCAGCGTCACCGCCGCCTCCTTCGCCGCCGCGTCGGCGGCCCGCAGGGTCGACGCGACCGTGAACGTCTCGATGACGCCGACCGCGTCGAGCTCCGGCGCCTCCACCGGCCGCGTCAGCGCGGCGAGCACGTCGTCGTGCACCGCGGCGAGGAACAGCCGGTCGATCAGGTGGTCCCCCGCCACCTCGGCCCCGACGCGGAGCGAGGAGCGGACGTCGTCGACCGAGCCGCTGAACAGGAGGACGTACTTCCCCGGGCTGACCGGTCGGGCGAACGGGACCTCGACCGTCGCCTCCTTCAGCACGCGGTCGGTCACCTCGATGCCGGTCGCGATCGAGGCGACCTCGAGGAGCCCGATCGTCCCGGTGTGGCGGTACGGGGAGGCGGCCATCTCAGCGTTCGGACGGCGCGCCGTCGCCGAGCGTCCATTGGTCGACGATCGCGACGACCGCGACCTGGAAGCCGACGTCGTGGCCGCGGCCGATCGCGTGCCGAGCCGCCCGCCCGTGCGCGACGATCACGGTCTCGCCGATCCCCGCGCCGATCGGATCCGCGGCGACGATCACCTCCGTCGACGGCGGCCCGCCGGCGGTGAACGGCTGCACCAGGAGGAAGCGGAGCCCCTCGAGGGACTCCTCCTTCTTCGTCGCCCAGACGTTGCCGACCACCTTGCCGACGTGCATCGTTACCTCAGTTCCTCGCCGGAGCGATCGTCGACGATGCCGACGACCGCCGCCTCGGCCGCGAGGTCGTGGCCGCGCCCGATGGCGACCCGCCCGGCCCGCCCGTACGCCACGACCACCTCCTCGCCGACGCCGGCGCCGATCGTGTCCGCGACGACGACCAGCCCGCGCGGCCGGGACGGGTCGTCCGCCGCCTCGACGTCGAGCGGCCGGACGAGCAGCAGGCGGAGCCCCTCGAGCGACGGGTCCTTCCGCGTCGCCCAGACCTCGCCGACCACGCGCCCGACCAGCACGCCCTACCCCTTCTTCTTCTTGCCGGCGTCCGGCTCGTCGGCGCGACCGTCGACCGCGGCCAGAGCCGCCTCCGCCGCGTCGACCGCGGCGCGGATGTCCGCCTCGGCGCCGCCCAGGTAGAGCCGCCCGAACGCGCCGATCGGACGGACGTCCAGGAGCTTGATCGGCGCCGCCTTCTCCGCCTCGTTCGCGGCGAGGACGGCGTAGCCGGCCGGGTGCGTCTCGAGGATGTAGAGCGTCTCGCCGCCGAGCAGCATGTTCCCCTGGCGCATCCGGTTGATCAGCATGGTCTGGTAGTCGTCGACGCCGGTGATGATCTCCGACGACATGACCCGGGGACGCAGCCGCTCCTTCTCGTCGAGCTCGAGGTGGTCGAGCATCGCCTTCCCCGCCGCGAGCACCTCGGCCTGCGACTCGGAGTGGACCTCGAGCACGCCGAACGCCCGCTCGACGACCTGCAGGGCCGGCCGCACGTCGTTCGCCTTCAGCGCGATGTCGGTGACCCGATTGATGGCGATGCCCGGCGCGATCTCGATGTAGAGCGCCGCCTGCCCCGACACCGGGAGGTAGCCGCGGGCGGTCGACGCGACGTAGCTCGCGAACTGCGGCTGCATCGCGTCGAGGAAGACGTACGTGCGGAGATCGACCATGTCGTCGTCCCGTCCCTTCCGCGTCCGCTCAGGACGCCGGCGCCTCGGCCGGCGCCTCCGGCAGGATCTGCTCGACCTCGCCGTGCGGCCGCGGGATCACGTGGACCGAGACGAGCTCGCCGACGCGGCGGGCCGCGGTCGCGCCGGCGTCGGTCGCGGCCTTCACCGCGCCGACCTCGCCGCGCACCATCACGGTGACGTAGCCGCCGCCGACCTTCTCCTTGCCGAGGAGGCGGACCTTCGCGGCCTTCACCATCGCGTCGGCCGCCTCGATGGCCCCGACGAGACCCTTGGTCTCGATGAGACCGAGCGCAATCTGGCTCATGCGTTCACTCCTTCAGAGGGACGGTTCAAACGGTCCGCCCGAACCCGGGCGACGAGTACGGTCCGACCTTCGCCGGACGGGGCGGGACCTCGTATCGAT
>JBICIB010000868.1:0-7011 GCA_043101415.1 Planctomycetota bacterium JB042
AGCCTCGCTACGGGCCCCTGCTGTCCTCTCCCCCTCATCCCTGGTCACCATGCGAACCCTCCGAACGCTCGCTCCGATCACCCTCCTCCACGCCGCCGCGGCGTGCTCGCGACTGACCACCGAGAAGGTCGAGTCGTACGCGGAGGCGGCGGCCGGGTCGTTCTACGCGCTCGAAGCGACGAGCCTGGCCGGCGAGCCGGTGCCGCTCGAGCGGTACGCGGGGCAGGTGACGCTGGTCGTCAACACCGCCAGCGAGTGCGGGTACACGCCGCAGTACGCCGGACTCCAGGAGTTGCAGGAGAGCTACGGCGATCGCGGGTTCGCGATCCTCGGGTTCCCGAGCGGCGACTTCATGGATCAGGAGTTCGACACAGCGGAGGAGATCCGCGCGTTCTGCGACTCGCGGTTCGGCGTGACGTTCCCGATGTTCGAGAAGGTCCACGTGAAGGAGGGGGACGGGCAGTCGCCGATCTTTCGCTTCCTCGGCGGGGCGACCGGGGAGCTCCCCGGAGGGAACTTCGGGAAGGACCTCGTCGGCCGGGACGGGCGCGTGATCCGGTTCTTCGCGACCCCGGTCGAGCCGACGAGCGACGACGTGCGCGCGGCGATCGAGGCGGCGCTCGCCGCGGCCTGACTCCCCGACGGTCGATCCTGGCATGATGGTCGGGCCGCCCGCACCCGACCGGGGATCCGCATGACCCGCCGCCGGACGATCGCTCCGCTCGCCGCCCTCCTCGCCGTCTCGTTCGCGCCCGCCTCCGCCGCCGACGACGATTTCGACGACCCGGCCCCGCCCGCGGTCGAGGCGCTCCCCGCGATCGACCCGCCGGCCGCGGAGGCGTTCGACGGCCGGACCGTCCACCGCGCGCCGCGGCCGCTCGTGGAGGGGGCCGTGGTCGAGGAGTGGCCGGGGTTCCTCGGACCTCGCCGCGACGGGATCTGCCGGGAGACGCCGCTCGCCGAAAGGTGGGGTTCGGAGGGGCCGCCGAAGCTCTGGGAGGCGGAGCGGGGCGAGGGGTACGCGTCGCCGGCCGTCGCCGACGGACGGGTCGTCCTCTGCCACCGAGTCGACGGCGACACCCACGTCGACTGCCACGACCTCACGACCGGCCGGCGGTTCTGGCGGCACTCGTTCCCGACCACGTTCCGCGACGACTACATCAAGAACGGCGGGCCGCGCGCGACGCCGGCGATCGCGGACGGCGTCGTGTTCGTCCACGGCATCGAGGGGCGGTTGATCGCGCTCGAGCTCGCGACCGGGCGCGTCGTCTGGGAGCGCCACCCGACGAAGGAGTTCGGGGTGCCCGACCTCTTCTTCGGCGTCGTGGCGAGCCCGCTGATCCGCGGCGACACGGTCGTCGTGAACCTCGGAGCGTCCGGCGGGCCGTGCGTCGCGGCGTTCGACCGCGCCTCCGGGCGGCTGGTCTGGGGGGCGGGCGACGCGTGGGGCGCGAGCTGCGCGTCGCCGGTGGTCGGACGGTTCGGCGGGCGCGAGCGGCTGCTCGTCCTGACCGGCGGGAAGACGCGGCCGCCGACCGGGGGACTGATGGTGCTCGACCCGGACTCGGGAGCGGTCGACTTCTCGTTCCCGTTCCGGAGCCGGACGTACGCCTCGGTGAACGGCGCCTCGCCGGTCGCGATCGGCGGCGGCGTGCTGCTGACCGCGTCGTACGGGACGGGGACGGTCCTGCTCGACCCGGGCCCGGCGAACGGAGGGGACGCGCCGGTCGAGCGGTGGCGGAAGCGGCGCTGGGGGATCCAGTTCGGTACGCCGGTCGCGGTCGACGGCGCGCTGTGGGTGGTCGACGGGGCGCCGACGCGGGCCGGCGCGATCGTGCGGCTCGATCCCGCGACCGGCGAGGAGACCGCGCGGCTCGACGTCGACGTCCCCCGCCGCTTCGGCGAGCGGTCCGTCGACACCAGCGTCGGCGAGGGGGCGCTCCTCGCGCTCGGCGACGACCGCCTCCTCTGCCTCGGCGACACCGGCCTCCTCCTGCTGCTCGCGCTCGACGAGGACGGCCCGCGCGTCGTCGCCTCCCACGCCGACTGGTCGAACACCGACACCTGGACCCCGCCCGCGATCTCGAGCGGCGTCCTCCTCCTGGCGCAGAACTCCCCCTGCCGCTTCACCGGCGCCCCCGCCCGCTGGATCGCGTACGACCTCCGCGCCGGCGGGTGAAGGGTCAGTCGAAGAACCCCGTCGACTGCGGGAGCTCGACGCGCACGATCCGGACCTGATCCCCGAGGTTCGCCGCGGGGTTCACGACGACGAGATGGAATCCGTGCTGGTTGTTGAAGAAGTCGTCGGAGACGTCGTCCAGGCGGATGACCCGTGCGTTCCCCTTCCCGGACACGCGCATCGAGCGCGCCCACTCGGGAGGCTCCGTGGGGCGGATGGTCACGAACGGGAGCGCCAGGTGCTTGAGGATCCCCGACCACTGACCGGACTGCCGGTACGCGTCGTCGTTCGGGACGCGGAACAGGTAGCGCCACCGCTCGTCCCGGATCCAGTCGCTCCAGGTCGGGACGTTGTTGTGCGCCAGGAAGACGTGACGAACCGGCGCCCGACCGGGTTCGACGTCGAGCCAGAGGTTGATGGCTTCGATCAGGCTCCTACCGCCGTACGGGTCGTCACACCAGAACCACTTCCTGTGCCACTCCTGTCCGAGCCCTCCGGGGCTGCCGATCGCCGCTCGGTAGAGGAACTCGGCGATCGGCGTCAGCAGCGGCACGTAGAGTCCGATCGTCGGCGAGTACCCGATCCCGAGGTAGCCCATCGTCGCCGCTCCGACCGGCGAATCCAGGTCGTCGTACAGGCCGAAGCGGACCTCGCTCGGACCTCCCTTGCTCGGCTGCGCCGCCCGAGGATCATGGTGCATGAACACGAACTGGGATCGCGGATCACGCGGACCGGCTCCGCGCGGCTCCCGGCCGAGGTGGGCGAGCATGCACCGGAACCAGTCCACGTCCTCGTCGCTCACGCCGCCCCCGACGTTGAACGGGACCCCGCCCGGCGTGGCGCGGTGGCGACGCTCCATGTCGAACGTGTTGAGCCCGACGAACCCGTAGCCGTCGTACGAGAACGCGAAGTCGGGCGGCCCGAGGAAGTACTGCCACTCGACGAGCCCGTCGTAGCGCGGGGCGGGACACGCCCCCAAGAAGCTCATCCGCACCAGCGCCGGGGTCCAGTCGCCGAGCCCATGGAAGCCGTCCGCGACGGTGTCGCACCCCATCCGGCGGAAGATCCAACGCCCCGCGTCGAGAGGCCAGTTCAGGACGCCGCCGTAGCCCGTGTGCCCGTCGTGGTTGCCGGGCACGGCGAACACGGGGATCGGCAGGTCACGGAGCTGCCGTCGGACCACCCGGAACTCCTTCGTGTACGGCGAGAACGGCGGGAGGAGGCCGAGCACGCTCGTCCCGACCAGGAGCGGCGCCGTCCCGGACGCTCCGTCCGCGAGGTCCCCGGCGAGCACGAGGAACTTCGCGTCGCGAAGGTGGTTCCGGACGGTCACGCCATCGCCGAACGGCGTCTTGCTCAGCTCCTCCTCGATGGCGTCGATCTGCGCGCGAGTCAGGCTCCGTTCCAGCACCTCGTCCAACTCGTCCCCGCTCCGCGTCGCGATCACGGTGTCGAAGAAGGCGGAGAGCAGCTCGAGCTTCCGGTGGATCTGGGTGTCGGCCGCAACGACGAACGAGAACACCTCCCCGGGTTGCGACCCTTCGAGCCGAACCGGCGCCGGATTCACCGGACTCCGGACGAACCGCTCGAACCGGGCGAGGAACGACTCGTAGGCGCGGTGGTCCCAGCCGTCGCCCGCCGCGTCCTCCAGGAGATCGGCGAGCTCGCCCGTCACGTCCTCGAAGGCCGGAACGCCGATCCCGCGCAGCACGATCGCGATCTCGCTCAGGTCCTCGAGCCCGGCCTCGTCGGGCCGACCGCCCGGAGAGAGGTGACGCAGGAGCTCCAGGGCCTCGAACCAGTCCCCCCTCGCGAGGCCATCGATCACCGGTCGGAAGGGGCTCGTCCGGATGCTCGTCGGAGGGTGCTCGACGACGAGTCGGAGGGAACCCGCGAGCCTCTCGCGTCGATCGGAGGGACCGCGCCGGGCGACCGGGAGCACGCGGACGTCGCAGAGCCTCCCGCGTACGTCTCCATCCACGCGCAGGACGACCCCGGTCGTCTCCTCGAGGTGCGGCGGCATCCGCTCCGGCCAATGGACGACGCGGGCCGGCCAGACGCCGGGGGCGGCGCCTCCCGCGCGACCGTCCTCCGGTCGCTCCCCTCGCCGCTCCTCGATCCGCGCTCCCCGCTCGACGGGCCCGACGGGCGATCGCTCGACCAGCCAGAAGGAGAGGTCGTCGAACCTCGCCCCGTCGAAGGCGCGCGTGTGGAGCACCACCGGCACCAGCTGCGGGGATCCGTCCTCGACCCGCGCCAGGTACGGGGAAGTGAGGCGGGGGTAGACGAAGACCGGCGGATCGTCCGTCGCGGCGATCCCGGCGGCGGCGTAGTCGTCCAGGAACTCCGCGTACGTGCCGCGGAGCGTGCGCGTGACGCCCCGCAGCACCTCTCGCGCCTCCAGGCTCGCTTCGGATGCTCCCGGGCCCTCGACGCTCGATTGGCAGCTCGCCGCCGCAAGAGCGATCGGAACGGCGAACAGCGGCCGCATGCACGCGGCCCCCCGCGGGTGGCTCATCGGATTCTCCCCTCTTCGATTCGCTGCCGGGCATCGTACCTCGTCGAGCCGGCCCGGGGCACCCCTCGCCTCACCCCTCCGGCGTGAACCGATACCCGAGCCCGTGCACCGTCCGCAGGAAGCGCGGCGCCTTCGGGTCGTCCTCGATCTTCCGGCGGAGCTTCACCACGAAGTTGTCCACGGTCCGCTCGCTCGGGTAGGCGTCCTCCCCCCACGCCTCGCGGAGGATCACCGCCCGCGGGAGCGGCTCGTCGGGGCGGGCGACGAACAGGCGGAGCATGCCGGCCTCGAGGTGCGACAGGAGGTGCTCCTCCTCCCCCTTCCAGAGGCGGAACCTCCGGAACGAGATCCGGACGTCGGCGAACGCGTGGTCGTCCGGCGCGCCGTCGCCGTCGAGCTCGCGGAGCTGGGCCCGGACCCGCGCGAGGAGCTCCGACAGTCCGAACGGCTTCTTCACGTAGTCGTGCGCGCCGAGGTCGAGCGCGCGGACGACGTCCGCCTCGGAGTCCCGCGCGGAGACGACGATCGTGCGCGGCCGCTTCGCCGGTCCGTCGTCGAGCGCGCGGAGGACGTCGAACCCGTTCATCCCCGGCAGCATCAGGTCGAGCAGCAGGACGTCGGCCGGCGCGTCGCGCAGCGCGTCCAGCCCCTCCTCCCCGGTCGCGGCGTGACGGACCGCGAGCCCCTCGAAGGCGAGGTTGTCGACCAGGCCGCGTGCGAGCGCGGCGTCGTCCTCGACGATCACGACCGACCTCACGCGTCGCTCCCGTTCGTCTCCCGCGGGTCGGGAGCGCCGTCCGTCGCCGGCCGCAGCCGCACCACCGCGCGGACGCCGCCCGTGGCGCCCGGCTCGAGGGTCACGTCGCCGCCGGCCGCCCGCGCCGCGCGCCGCGCGAGGAACAACCCCATCCCCGCGCCGCCGCGCTTCACGCCCCGCCCGCGCGTCCATCGCTCGAAGAGACGCTCCGTGTCGGCGGCGTCTTCCCTCGCCAGCCCGCTCCCCTCGTCCTCGACCAGGCAGACGACCGCGCCGCCGGACCGCTCGACCCCGACGTGCACCCGCGGCGGCGTCCCCCCGTGCCGGACCGCGTTCTCGAGCACGACGTCGAGCACCAGGCGGAGTTCGTCCTCGTCGATCCGGGCCGCCGCCCCGTCCGGCAGCGGGTCGACGTCGAGGCGGCCGCCCCGGTCCTCCGCCGCCGCCCGGTACGGACGGACGACCCGGCGGACGACCTCGACCGCGTCGCACCGCGCCTCCGTCGACGGCGGGCCGACGTCCTCGTCCCGCGCGACGCGCACCACGCGGTCGACGATCGCCCCGAGCCGCTCCGACTCGTCGGCGATCGTGCGGAGGTACTCGGGACGTCGCGCCGCCGGGACCCGCCCCGCCGCGAGCGACTCGCCGTACAGCCGTAGCACCGTCAGCGGCGTGCGGAGCTCGTGCGCCACCTGGGCGATCAGGTCCTCCCGCGCCGCGACCAGCTCTCGCGATCGGCGTTGCCGTCGCGCCACCGCCGCGACGAGCGCGAGCGCGAGGACGCCCCACAGCGCGACGCCGAGGGCGAGGAGGACGCGCGGACTCCCCGTGCCGAGCGGGCGCGCGGCCGGGAGGTCGATCGCCAGCGTGCGCGGGCCGAGGTCGACGTGCAGGCGGTCGGCCGCGAGCACGCCGGCGAGGACCCGCGACCGCGCGTCGGCCCGCGCGTCGGGGCCCGCCCACCGGACCGACGCCCCGGCCGGCCGCGCCGCGCCGACCGTCTCGACGAACGCCGGCAGCGGCCACGCCGCGCCGTCCTCGACGCCGTAGAAGCCGTGCGACGTGGCGACGACGACGAGCCCGTCGCCGTCGATCGCCGCCACGCGCTCGCGCAGGACCGTCGATCGTTCGGGCCACCGCGCCCGCGCGTCCAGCCGCGCCGCGACCTCGGCCGCCCGCCCGGTCTCCAGGAACGCGGCGGCCGATCGGCGGAGCAGCACCAGCTCCTCCAGGTCGACGGCCCGGGACTCCACCTCGTCGAGCCACTCCGCGATCGCGGTCCGCCGCGCCTCGGGATCGGTGACCGAGAGCGCGATCCACCGCCTCACCGCCGGCCGCTCGACCCGCTCCGCCAGCGGCGCCGCCGACGCGCGCATCCGATCGGCGCGCCGCGCGTCCCCCTCCTCCGCGAGCCACGTGGCGGCGACCTCCCGCGCCGCCGCCTCCGCCTCGGGCCCCGCCGACCCCGCCAGCAGGGGGTCGAGCGACTCGAGCGCGTCGAGCCGCGCGCCGGCCGCGGCCCGCGCGCGCGCCTCGAGGAGCGCCGGGTGCGCGAGG
>JBICIB010000869.1:0-4217 GCA_043101415.1 Planctomycetota bacterium JB042
CGCGGCGCGGCGCCGGAGGTCGAGACGCTCCGTGCGGCCGGGGCCGCCGCCGGCGTCGCCGGCCCGCTCCTCGCGCCGCTCCTCGCGACGATCGACCGCGGGACGCACGCGCCGCTCCGGCGACGCGCCCTCGGCGCGGTCCTCCGGGCCCTCGACGCCGCCGGCCGGCCGACCGTCGAGGCCCTCGACGTCGCGGCCGCGCCGTCGACCCGTCCCGAGGCCCCTCCGATCACCCTCCTGCAGGTCGGCCTGACCGTGGTCGGCCCGCCGACCGCCCTCGTCGCGCTCGCCGAGGGCCTAGTGGCCGGATCGGAGGCCGCCCCGCCGGGCGACCTGATCGAGGCGCGCCTCCTACGGACCGATCCCCGCGACTGGGACGCGATCGGGGTCGGTCCGGAGGCCCCTCCGATCCGCCTGAAGCTGCGCGTCGAGCTGCTCCTGGGAGGAGGCTGAAACGATGCGGCGGCCGGGCGTCGATCGAATTCTTGTGTTGACAGGCATTTGCCTCGTCACTATATTCCTCGGCTTTCGCATTCTTGCCTTCAACTCCGTAAGCAGCAAAGAGTTAGGGCAAGTGATCGTGGTCGAGACCCGCTCTCCCTCGTCGACCGCTCCGGACCCGTTCGATCGGCTCGGACGCACGGCGTCGGGGCAGGATCCGGCCGGCTTGCTGGCGATCGAGCCGACGGCCCTGGAGTTCGCTCCGGAGATCTTCTTCGGTGACGCCGAGATGCTCGCCTGGCGCGAGCGGAGAACGGCGGAGGACCTGTACAAGGAGATCGCGCCGCCGCTGAAGTTCGCCTGGGAGCGCACGGACCGCGGCGTGATCCTGACGTGGGAGCCGAATCCCTCCAACGAGGCGATCGCGCGACTGGCAGACGACGACCCGTTGCTGAAGACGGGGTACCGCATATACCGCTGGCGAATTGGAGAGGACCCCGCCGTCATCGCGACCGGATCGCTGGAGCAGACCACCCACCTCGACGAGGACCTCGGAATCCGGGGCGGGTTGGTCTTCTACTCGGTGCTCACGGTCCTCGAGGGACGGGTCGGAGGGAACGAGACCTTGATCGAGAGCGAGCGCAGCGCAGTCCTGGAAGTCGACCTGGAGGACGCCTTCGACGTCCGCCTGGTCGGTTTCGCGGACGGGGTCGTCTCCGAGGACGGCCGCTTCCCGACTCCGGGACCGGACGCGCGCGTCGCCGTCGAGGTGACCCTCCCCACGGTCCCGCCGCGCCGCGCCACCTTCGAGGTCGGCCTCGGCGAGCGGATCGGCGGCGTGCGCGAGGTCGGCCGCGAAGCGGTCGACTTCGACACCGGACTGACGGTCGAGGACGTCCGACTCGTCGACGACGAGCGGTCCGAGACCGTGCGCCACCCCATGTTCGATCCCGACGGATCGCGAGCATTCGACGAGACGGGATTCCTCTTTCGCGAGGAAACCCGCAGAATCCCCATCCAGCGTCTGGAAGTGCGGTGCACAGGGGACCGGGGCCGCTCCCGGACCTTGCGCGTCGTCCGGCCCTGACCGGCACGGAAATGGAGAGGAACCCCATGCAGCACCCCAACCTCGCTCCGCGGTGGAGCTGGACCGGCGCCATCGCCGCCCTGCTCCTGGCCCCCGCGGGCTGCGGCCTGTTCCAGGCCGAGCCGGACCGCACCGACGCGGGCCCGGCGGACGAGCTCGCGCTCGACCACTCCCCGGCCGAGTCGGCCGACGAAGACCGCGCCGCCGAGGGGCTCTCCGCCGTGACCGCGGCCGAGCCGGTCGCGATCCTCGACGAGGAGCGCATCGACGTGCTGCTCCAGGACGCCCGCGACGCGGAGACGCGCGGCGAGCTCCGGGAGGCCCGCCGCCTCTACGCGCAGGCGATGGAGGTCGACCCGGGGAACCTCACGGCGAAGGATTCGTTCATGCGGATCAGCGCCACGCTCGGCGTCGCCGAGCGTCCGGGCGAGGCGGACACCATCGCGGAGGACGCGAGCGAACTGACGCGCGTCCGTCGCGCGCAGGTCCGCATCGAGGCGGAGAGCCGCATCAAGCAGGGCGAGGCGGCGCTGAACGCCGGCGAGTTCGAGCAGGCGATCAAGGCGTTCGAGGACGCCCTGATGATCGTCCGCTGGAACCCGTTCCTCGAGGCCGGCACGCTGACCGAGGAGACGATCACCGCCCGCATCGAGTCGGCGAAGCGCGCCAAGAAGGAGCGCGACCGGGCCGAGGAGCAGGCGCGGCAGGCCCGGATCCAGCAGGAGAAGGAAGAGGCCGAGGCGCAGGCGATCGCGCGCCACGAGGACAAGATCAACACCCTCTACGACGCCGCGAACCGCGCCTTCATGGACGACCGGTTCCAGGACGCCGAGGAGATGCTGACCGAGGTCCTCCGCCTCGACCCGAACAACGTCGACGCGCGGCAGTTCCTGAAGATCGCGAAGGACGCCCGCCGCGCCGAGACCGACCGCCAGCTCCGCCGGTCGTACAAGGACAACTGGCGCCGGACCTTCGACGAGATGAAGTCCGAGCTGAAGCCGCAGACCGAGCTCGTCCTCTTCCCCGACGAGAAGGCGTGGCGTGACATCGCCTCGCAGGGGCCGATCGAGTTCACGGTCCAGGACGAGCTGATGTCCGCCGACGAGCGGGAGATCACCGACAAGCTCGAGTCCGTGCCGATGACCCTCTCGTTCGCCGACACGTCGCTGACCGAGGCGGTCGACTGGTTCCGGACGGTCACCGGCGTCAACTTCATCGTGTCGCCGACGATCATCGAGTCCGGGGACGAGCCGCTCTACACGGTCACCGCCGGTCCGATGCCGGCGATGGACGCGCTGAAGCTCCTCCTCGAGCTCTCGTCGACCCCGCTCTCGTACCGGATCCAGGACGGCGTCGTCCGCATCCTGAGCCAGGACGAGGCGCTCGGCGGCCAGATCCTCGAGATCTACGACATCCGCGACCTCGCGAAGATCATCAGCAACTTCCCGTCGAAGGACTTCAACCTCAAGCCGTCGGGGTTCGACTCCGACGACTGGGGCGACGAGGGCGAGGAGCCGCAGCCGCTGGTCCTCGAGGCCGACCGCCTCGCCGACCTGATCCGGACGAACATCGCCCCGGAGTCGTGGGACCTCGACCCGAACAACACGATCCAGCCGGTCTCGGGGGCGCTCGTCGTCCGCCAGAACCGCGAGGTCCACGAGCTGATCCGGACCCTCCTCACCGACCTGCGTGAGAACACGGGGACGCTGATCAACATCGAGTCGCGGTTCCTCACGGTCTCCGACACGTTCCTCGAGGACATCGGGATCGACTTCCGCGGCCTCGGCCCGGACAACGTCAACCCGGACGCGGACATCCCGTCGGGTCTCGTGCTCGACGAGTTCGGTTCGGTCCCGGACGGCTTCGGCACGCCGGCGAACCCCTCGGGCATCGGCACCGACAACGACCTCGGCATCTTCCACGAGACGTCCGACGGCGACATCCGCGCCCGCGTCGAGAACCTCTACGACACGACGCTCGGCAACGACGAGTTCTCGAACTCGGGCGGCCTGTCGGTCCAGGCGACGTTCCTCGACGACACGCTGGTCGAGGCGGTCCTCCGGGCGGTCAGCAAGTACGGCACGACGAACATCGTCGACGCGCCGTCGCTGACGGTCTTCAACGGCCAGCGCGCGAGCCTGAGCGTCATCAACCACGTGTCGTACGTGAAGGACTTCGACGTCGAGATCGCCCAGGCGGCCGTGATCGCCCAGCCGATCGTCGACGTCCTCCAGGACGGCGTCGTCCTCGACGTCCGGCCGGTCGTCAGCTCCGACAAGCGGTTCGTCACGATGGAGCTCCGCCCGACCGTCGCCGAGCTGCGCCGGCCGATCGACACCTTCACGACCTCGCTCGCCATCGGCTCGGACGTCACGATCGAGCTGCCGACGATCGAGATCCAGCGCGCCCGCACGACGGTCACGATGCCGGACGGCTCGACCCTCATGATCGGCGGCTGGAAGGTGAACGAGGACCGCGACCTGGTGTCGGGCGTGCCGTTCCTGATGCACATCCCGGGGCTGTCGCCGTTCTTCTCCCGCAAGGGGAAGTTCGAGAACAAGGAGAAGCTCGTCATCCTGGTGAAGGCGCAGATCGTCATCCCCGAGGAGAGCGAGCCGGTCGTCCGGGGCGGCTTCGGTCGCTGACCCGCTCCGAGGGCCGATCGGAAGCGCCCCGTCCCGGGTCTCCC
>JBICIB010000870.1:0-2961 GCA_043101415.1 Planctomycetota bacterium JB042
CCCGGGGCGTAGCCGAGGATCGGCTCGTTCGACGGGTGGGGAGGGTGGGTGATCGCGTTCGACATCTCAGGCTCGTCCGTCTCGCTCGAAGTGGTCGCGGAGGACCTGCGCGACGCAGCAGGTCAGCTTCTTCCCGGTCGGGATGTGGAGGAACTCGTTCGGGCCGTGCGCGTTCGACGCGGGGCCGAGCACGCCGGTGATCAGGAACTGCGCCTCGGGGAACTTTTCGCCGAGCATCCCCATGAACGGGATCGAGCCCCCCTCGCCGTTGTAGACCGCCTCCTTGCCGAAGTACGTCTTCGACGCGGCGTCCATCGATCGCTCGAGCCACGGGGCGAGCGCGGGCGCGTTCCAGCCGTTGCCGCCCTTCTCGGCGGTGAACGTCACCTTGGCGCCGTACGGCGGGTCGGACTCGAACACCTCCTTCAGCACCTTCGCGCCGGCGTCGGCGTCGGCGGTCGGCGGGAACCGGACCGAGACCTTCACCGCCGTGACCGGGCGGAGGACGTTCCCCGCGTCGGCGAGCGCCGGCAGTCCGCCCGCGCCGGTGATGCACACCGTCGGGCCCCAGGTCCGGTTCAGCACGAGCTGCACCGGGTCGTCGGTCACCGGGCGGGCGCCGTCGACCCACGGGAACTTGCTCCAGATCTCGTCGCCGAGGACCTTCGCGACGGTCTTCGCCTGCTCGCGCCGCTGGTCCGGGACGTCCGCGTGGAGCTCCTTCAGGATCACCTCGCCGCTGACCGGGTCCTCGACGCGGTCGAGGAGCTGGCGGAGCACCCGGAACGTCGACGGCACGATGCCCGACGCGTCGCCGGAGTGGACGCCCTCGGTCAGCATCTCGATCACGAGGTCGCCCGCGAGGTTCCCGCGGAGGGACGTGGTGCACCAGAGCTGCTCGTAGTTGCCGCAGCCGGAGTCGAGGCAGACCACGAGGCTCGGCGTGCCGATCCGGTCGGAGAGGTGGTCGATGTAGTGGGGGAGGTCCGGGCTCCCCGACTCCTCGCACCCCTCGATCAGGATCACGCAGCGGGCGTGCTTCCCGCCCGCCTCCTTCAGCGCGCGGATCGCGGTGAGCGAAGCGAACGCCGCGTACCCGTCGTCGGCGCCGCCGCGCCCGTACAGCTTGTCGCCGTCGCGGACCGGCGTCCACGGGCCGAGCCCGTCGTTCCAGCCGACCATCTCCGGCTGCTTGTCGAGGTGGCCGTACAGGAGGACCGTGTCGTCCCCCTCGCCGGGGACCTCCATGTAGATCAGCGGCGTCCGTCCCTCGAGCCGGACGACCTCGACGGTCAGCCCGTCGATCTCCTGCTCCTTGCACCATCCCTCGATCAGCGCGACGGCGCGGTCCATGTGGCCGTTCGCCTGCCAGTCCTTGTCGAACAACGGCGACTTGTTCGGGATCTTGATGTAGTCGCAGAGCGTCGGGACGATCGACGACTCCCAGACTCCGTCGACGAACTCGCGGGCGCGGTCGGCGTCCATGACGCTCCTCCGTGTCTCTCGAGGGCAGGGGTCGAGCCGAAACGCGTCATGATAACGACCGTTGCGGCCTCCGCCCCGAAACCGCAGGATTTGCCGGATGCCGACCGTCGAAGGGACCGTCCCGTTCACGATCGAAGCGGCGTTCCGGCTCGAGTTGCCGGACGCGGAGCCCCCGTCGGAGGGCTACCCGGTGCTCCTCGCGCTGCACGGCTTCTCCGACGACGGGGCGCGGCTTCGGGCGCGCCTCACGGGGTTGTTCCCCGCCCCGTACGCGGTCCTCCTCCCGGACGGCCCGTCCCCGGTCGTCGTCCGCGCCGCCGACCCGCCGCGCGTCGGGCGTTCCTGGTACTCGTACACCGGCGACCAGGCGGCGTTCCTCGAGGAGCTCGCGGTCGCCGGCGCGCACGTCGAGCGCGTGCTCGCCGCGGCGGCCGACGCACACCGGCTCGACCGCGCGCGCGTCGTCGTGCTCGGCTACAGCCAGGGCGGGTACCTCGGGTCGTGGCTGGCGCTCGCGCACCCGGAGCGGTACCGCGGACTCGTGTCGATCTCGTGCCGGGTCAAGGCCGAGGTGCTCGGCGACGGACTCGCCCGCGCCCGCGGCTTCCCGGTGCTCGTCCTGCACGGGTCGAAGGACGAGGCGGTGAAGCTCGAGCCGCAGCGGGAGTCGGTCGCGCGGCTCCGGGAGGCGGGGGTCGACGTGACGCTCGAGGTGCACGACGGGGGGCACGGGCTGAAGCGGTCGCTCGCCCCGACGATCGACGCGTTCGTGCGCCGCTCGATCGGGTCGCGCGGGGAGACGAGCGGGGCGTGAGCCGCCGCCGGGACGCGCGGCGCGCGCGCGGCGTCAGTCGAGGACGACGGTGACCGCGGTCGGGTTCGCGTCGACGAGGACCGACTCCTCGCCGTCGCCCGCGCCGTCCTTCGACGCGGTCACGACGTGCGGCCCGGGGGAGAGCCCGGTCACCACCACCACGCCGGGGCGCGCGCCCCCGACGAGGAAGCCGCTCTCGGCGTCGGCCGGCCCGAGGAGGTCCGAGACGACCCTCCCCGCGGCGTCGCGGACCTCGACCGACGCGCCGGGGACCGGGGCGCCCGTCGCGTCGACGACCCGGACCCGGAGCGACGCGGTCTCCCCCAGCGCGATCCGGACCGTCGCCGTCGCGCCCGGCGCCACGTCGACCTCCGTCGACGAGAGGCCGTAGCCGAGGGCGCGCGCCGAGACGGTCCAGCGTCCCGCGGCGAGGCCGTCCCGCTCGAACGTGCCGTCCGGCCGGGTGAGCGTGTCGGAGATCGCCGAGGTCAGCCCGCGCGCGGAGCGGAAGAAGACCGCGGCCCGCTCGATCGGGAGCCCCTGGGCGTCGACCACGTCCCCTTCGAGGCGGCCTCCCGGCGGGAGGGTCAGGTCGCCGAGGTCGACGACCACGCCGTCGGTCAGCACGACGTCCCGCTCGCGACGGCCGGCGTTCACGACGC
>JBICIB010000871.1:0-6314 GCA_043101415.1 Planctomycetota bacterium JB042
TCCGTCCTCCCCCTCGTCCTCCTCCTCGGCGCCGCGGCCCCGGCCGACGCCGCCGGGCCCGCGAAGAAGGCCGTGAAGGGGCTGAAGAAGGAGTGCTCGACGACGCTGAAGGTGATGAAGAAGCAGGTCTCGTCGATCGAGAAGGTCCTCGACGCGAACCTCGACACGGTCGACCTGAAGCTGAAGAGCGGCGGCGGGAGCAAGTACGACGTGCAGACGGTCTTCGACGCGCTCGTGTCGTACCAGCAGAACCTCGGCGCGGAGATGAACGAGGCGTGCGACGCGTTCCGGCTCGCCTACGTGGCCGCGGAGTCGACGCTCGACGACGCGGGGCTCGGCGACGGCGACCATCCGAAGGAGGTGTACGTCGGCGGCGGCGGCGTGGCGGACGCGTTCCTGGCGGACGTGCTGAACGTCGTCGACAAGTCGCTCGCCGCGGCCGAGAAGCGGGTCCGGAAGACCGCCGCGCAGTTCGAGAAGCGGATCGACGTCGGCGTGCTCGTGAACCTCGACCGGCCGCAGAACCTCCGCCTCTGGCCGGGACCGTCCGGCTCGACCTACACGCCGCTGCAGCACACGATCGCCGTCGCGCTCAGCAACGCGCCGCTCGACCAGGAGGACGAAGGGACCGTCCGCCTCTGGGGGAACTGCTATTCGAGCGACTCGCTGACGATCCAGTCGAACAACAGCCACGGAGCGAACCTCTCGGCGACGGTCGTCACGAACGGCAACTCCTGGCAGTACCAGTCGAACTCGGTCGACTCGGGGCACCACGTCCTGAAGCTGAAGTTCACCTCGGAGTCCGGCGGCGGGGCGTACTCGGCGATCGGAGTCCGGTGATCGAACGCTCCGGAGGCGCGCCCCGACCGCCGCGGCCCGATCCGTAGAATGGCGCCCGACGCCGGGAGACCCCCCGGCGTCGGGCGCCTCCATGAATCGACCCGTCACCGACCTCCTCCCCGCGATCCGAGAGCGGAACCGGGCGGCGATCGCCGCGCTGACCCCGGTCCTGTACGGCGAGCTGCGCCGCCTCGCCTCGCGGGCGATGGCGCGCGAACGATCGGACCACACGCTCTCCCCCACCGCGCTCGTGAACGAGATGTTCGTCCGGATCGCCGACCAGCGAACCGCGGACGCCCTCGACCGCAGCCGGTTCCTGTCGCTCGCGGCGCGCACGATGCGACGCGTGCTGGTCGACCACGCGCGACGGCGCGGCGCCGACCGCCGGGGGAACGCCCGCGGGCGCCTCGACGTCGACGGGCTCGAGGTCGCCGGCGCCGCGCGCGGGGTCGACGTGCTGGCGCTCGACGAGGCGCTGGAGAGGCTCGAGGCGCTCGACGCGCGGCAGGCCCGCCTCGTCGAGATCCGGTTCTTCGGCGGCCGGACGTTCGACGAGGCCGCCGCCGCGCTCGGGGTGTCGGTGGCGACCGCGAAACGGGACTGGGAGCTCGCCCGGGCCTGGCTGCACCGGGAGCTCCGCGATGCGTGACGCCCGGCGCGACGCGTGGCCGCGGGTCCGCGAGGCGTTCCACGAGGCGCTGGAGCGGCCGGCGGGCGAGCGCCTGTCGTTCGTCGAGCGACGGCTCGCCGGCGACGACGACGCCCTCGAGGAGGCGCGCGCGCTGCTCGAGGCGCACGCCGCGGCGGACGGATTCCTCGGCCCGGACGACGTCGCCGCGCCCCCGGACGGCGCCCGGATCGGGCCGTACCGCTGCATCGCGGAGCTCGGCCGCGGCGGGATGGGGACCGTGTCGCTCGCCGTCCGCGACGACGGCGAGTTCCGCCAGCGCGTCGCGATCAAGGTCCTGAAGCGCGGCCTCGACACCGACGAGATCGTCCGCCGGTTCCGCACCGAGCGTCAGACGCTCGCCGCCCTCGAGCACCCGTCGATCGCGCGCGTCCTCGACGGGGGGACCACCGACGACGGCCGCCCCTACCTCGTGATGGAGGCGATCGACGGCGAGCCGATCGACGCGTACTGCGAGGGGCGCGGCCTCTCCCGTCGCGCGCGGCTCGAGCTGTTCCTCGAGGTCGCGCGCGCGGTCGGCCACGCGCATCAGCTCCTGATCGTCCACCGCGACCTGAAGCCGGCGAACGTGCTCGTGACCGAGGCGGACGGCGTCCCGACGCCGAAGCTCCTCGACTTCGGGCTCGCGAAGCTCCTCTCGGCGGACGGCACCGCCGACGACGTCACCGCCGCGTTCGGCGCGGGGGCGTGGCTGACCCCGGCGTACGCGAGCCCGGAGCAGATCCGCGGCGGCGCGATCGGCACCGCCACCGACGTCTACTCCCTCGGCGCGCTCCTCCACTGCATGCTGACCGGCGCCCCGCCGTTCCCGATCGAGGGGAGCGGTCCGGCGGCGATCGCGCGGTCCGTCGAGTCGCGCGTCGTCCCCCCGCTCGACGGAGGCCGCGGACGGAGCGACCTCGACACGATCCTCCGCGCCGCGCTCGCCCCCGACCCGGCGCGACGGTACGCGTCGGTGGAGCGGTTCGCGGACGACGTCCGCCGCCTCCTCGACGGCCTCCCCGTCGCCGCGCGGCCGAGCACGTTCGCGTACCGGGCGCGGAAGTTCCTCCGCCGGAACGCCGTCCCCGTCGCCTCGCTCTCCGCCGCGTTCGTCCTCCTCGTCGCCGCCGTCGCGACGCTCCTCGCGCAGGCGCGCGAGATCCGCGCGGAGGCCGCGGCCCGGCGCGACGCGATCGAGTTCCTCGGCCGGGTCCTCGCCTCGGTCGACCCGGTGAACGAGGGACGCGACGTCGACTTCCTGCGGGTCGTCGAGGAGGCGGTCCCGGCGGTCGACCGGGAGTTCGCGGACCGGCCGCTGGAGCGGGCGCTGCTGCAGGACCAGCTCGGCCGGACGTTCCACCGGCTCGGCCGGTACGACGAGGCGCGCCGGCTGCTCGAGGCGGCGCTCGCCGCCCGCCGCGCGCACGCGGAGGCGGACGCCGCGGAGATCGCCGAGTCCCTCGACCACCTCGCCGACCTGCTGCTCGACGTCGAGGCGTTCGACGACGCGCGGCCGCTCCTGCTCGAGTCGCTCGACCGCCGCCGCACGCTCGACGACCCGGTGGCGCTCGCCGCGACGCACAACCTCGTCGGCCTCTGGCACTACTGGACCAACGACCTCGACGAGGCGGAGCGCCACCTCCGCCGCGCGCTCGCGCTGCAGCGGGAGCACCTCGGCGAGACGAGCGAGGCGGCGTCGCTCAGCCTGAACAACCTCGCGCTCGTGAACCAGGAACGGGGGGACGACGACGCGGCGATCGAGTGCCTCGAGCGGTCCGTGGAGATCCAGCGCGCGCTGTTCGACCGGCCGCACCCGAGCCTCGCCACCGGCCTCTACAACCTCGGCTGGCTCTCCCACCATCGGCGCCGGACCGACCGCGCGCGGATCGTCCTCGAGGAGGCGGTCGCGATCCGGCGGGAGCTGTTCGGCGCGCGCCACCTCGACACCGCGCTCGCCGTCGGGACGCTCGGGAACGTCCTGCTCGACCTCGGCGACCACGTCCGGAGCGAGCCGCTCCTCCGGGAGGCGCACCGCGTGATCGGCGAGCTGGTCAGCCACGAGAGCTACCACTTCGCGAACGCGTCGTTCGGGCTCGGCAAGCTGTTCGAGGCGACGGGCCGACCCTCCGCGGCGGCCGACGCGTACGAGCGGGCGCACTCCGTCTACCGCCGGCGCGGCCCGGCGAGCCACGACGCGAGCCTCTCGGCGACCCGGACGATCGTCTGTCGGGTCGGGGCCGGGGAGCACGACGTCGCGCGCGACTCGATCGCGGCGTTCCGCGCGGCGGCGGACGAGGAGACCGTCTGGGTCCGCGGGCACGTCGGCGAGGTGCTCACCGCGCGGGCGCGGCTGCTCCGGGCCGAAGGGGAGACCGCGGCGGCCGAGGAAGCGCTGGCGGCGGCGCTCTCGATCCCGACCGCCGTCTGGACCTGGCGCCGCGTCTGGACGCTCGAGCTGAAGAGCGAGTTCGACGTCGAGCGCGGGGCGTTCGAGGCGGCGACCGCCGCGCTCGAGGAGGCGCTCGCCACGCTCGACCGCGACCTGCCGGGAGCGGCCGTCGTCCGGAGCCGGCTCCGCCACGCCCTCGGTCGGGTCGCCTGGGCGGCGGGCGACCGCGCCGCGGCGGCGCCGCTCCTGCGCGAGGCCGGGGACGCGTTGACGCGAAGCCTCCGCCCCGACCACCCCTGGCTCGACGTCGTCGACGCGTGGCGGGCGCGCCTCGACGACGCCTGACCCCTCACTCGAGCTTCAGCGCCTCGGCGTTCGTCACCCACTTCGCGTTCGGGGGGAGGATCTGGATCCCCTGGAACCAGAGGGTGAACGGGCACGGGAGAGGGCCGATCGGCGGGAGCAGGAAGTCGGCGTAGCCGTCGGCGTTCAGCACCTTCGACACGCCGCCGCCGTCGTCGTACAGGAGGAACGCCGGGGTCTCCACGACGACGCCCTCGAAGTCGCAGTCGGGGTCGAGGTCGAACCCGAGGAACCAGGTCGCGCCGTTCACGCCGGCCGGAACCTCGTACCCCGGCGAGAGCTTCAGCGCCGCGTAGAAGACGCCGGCCGAGCGACCGGGCGGGCCGACCATCCGGAGGAGCCCGCCGCCGGTCGGCGTGACCGTCGGACCGACGTGGTAGAGGTGCTCGGACCACTCGTCGGCGCCGATGTCGGTCCCGCCGCCGACGACGCGCGGGTCCCCCTCGAAGTCGAACGGCGAGAGGATGCACGAGCCGGCGAGGTGGCTGCCGGCGTCCTTCAGGGGCGAGCCGAACTTCAGGTGGAAGTCCTCGCCGGCCGGATCGATCAGCCCCGGGTTCGTGGTGAAGAAGTCGAACGGGTGCGTGCCGTTCTCGATGCAGTTCAGGTCGTGCGTGACGCTCACGAACGACCCCTCGTAGACGTTCGGCCCGAACGACGGGTGGGCGACGTTCCCCCAGATCAGGTTGTTCCGGAGCACGGGCGTCCCGAACCCTCGGAACGCGACGCCGCCGCCGGTCGCGTCGTCGAACGCGCTCCCCTCGGTCCGGTTCCCCCAGATCGTGTTCCCGATCAGCTCGGCCGACGAGTCCTCCAGGTAGATCCCGCCCCCCTCGAGCGGCGCGAAGCATCCCTGGCCGTCGACGTCTCCGTTGAAGGCGACGACGTTCGACAACAGGCACGGGTTCGCGTCCTCGACGTAGATCCCGCCGCCGAAGTCGATGGAGTCGAAGATCCCGTTCCGCAGGACCTCGTTCCCGACGAGGAGCGAGGTCGACCCCTCGAGCACCGCGATGCCCCCGCCCATCCGGGCCCGGTTGCCGCGGATCCGGTTCGCGTGGACGATCGACGCGTCCCCGTCACCGCAGGAGATCGCGCCGCCGAAGAAGAGGCCGAGGTTCGCGTAGTCCTCCGACCAGTCCGCGCAGTCGGACGGCTCGGCGACGAAGCAGTTCTCCGCCACGACCGCGTCGCACGACTCCAGGGCGACGCCGCCGCCGCGCCCCTCCGAGACGTTCCGGCGGAAGACGTTGTCGTGGACGTACGACGCCGAGTCGCGGCAGTAGATCCCGCCCCCCGCCTCCTGGACCAGGTTCTCCTCGACGACGTTGTGTTCGATCGTCGGGCTGGAGTTCACGACGTAGAACCCGCCGCCCCAGCGCCCGACGCCGAGCGTGCCGGCGCCGGCGCCCGACCCGCCGGTCACGGTGAAGCCGCGGATCACCGTCGCCGCGGTCTGCCCGCCGGCGACGCGCACGACCGGCTGCGGGGCGCCGCTGCCGTCGAGGACGACGTCGCACGGCGTCAGCGGGCGCCCCTCGAGCACGAGGTCGACGCCGGTCGGGAAGGCGACGTTCTCGGTGTACGTGCCGGGATCGACGAGCACCTTCGGGACGACGCCGGCCGGGAGCGTCGGGGCGATCGTCGCCGCCTGGACGAGCCCTCCGGCGACCGTGGTGATCGGGCGGGTCGGCCCGACCCGGACCAGCTCGGGCGGGTCGACGCACTGCGCGGTCCCGGTGAGCACGAAGACGCCGACGACCTCGGCGAGGAAGAACGATGCGATCATGGAGTGTCCTCTCACGGGCCGCCCCGGGGGGGAGGTCGAGCGGCCGTCCTTGCTTCCCCCTCGGTCGCGCGGTCGCGACGCGGATCGTCTCACGCTTTCGGGAGAAAGTCGGACCTACGCCGTGATGTCAAACATCCTTGACACCTCCGCGGTGTCCGGTATCTTTGACACCACGTCGGGCGAACGCCGGCGCGGGACCGCCGAGAGGAACGACCGGATGAGCTTCCACGAGAAGAGCGTGTGGGTGACGATGGCGAGCATGA
>JBICIB010000872.1:0-4822 GCA_043101415.1 Planctomycetota bacterium JB042
CCTCCGCGCACCGGCGCGCCTCTTCCGGCGTCCACGCGCCCTCGATCGAGGCCGCCCGGCGTTCGGAGAGCTCCCTCGCCGATCGGGGCCGATCCGCGGGGTCCTTCGCGAGGCCGGAGAGGACGACCTCCTCCAGCCGCGGGTCGATCGAGACGCCGGCCCGGGCCGAGGGGGCCTCGGGGATCGTCTCGAGCTGGTGCGTCAGGCACTCCGACGGGCTCCGGGCGTCGAACAACGGTCGTCCCGTCAGGAGCCAGTAGGCGACGGCGCCGACGGCGTAGAGGTCGCTGCGCGCGTCGGTCGCCGCGGGAGAGAGGATCGACTCCGGCGCGAGGTAGAGGGGCGTCCCCTCGATCGTGCCCGCGGTCGCGGCCTCGGGGCGGGCCTCGACCTCCTTCACCAGGCCGAAGTCGAGGACGCGGACGACGTCCGGGACGCCGCCGACCGAGCCGACCATGATGTTGGCGGGCTTCACGTCGCGGTGGACCAGTCCGCGTTCGTGCGCCTCCGCGAGCGACGCGCAGACCTGGCGGAGGAGGTGCACCGCGCGGGCCTCCGGGAGCGGGCCGACCCGGCGGACGAGCGAGTCGAGGTCGATCCCGGGGATCAGCTCCATCGCGTAGTAGAAGATCCCGTCCGGAGTCCTCCCGTAGTCGTAGATGGTGACGGTGTTCGGGTGCGAGAGCTCGGCCGTGAGCTGGACCTCCCGCTCGAACCGGGCGATCGCCGCCGGGTCGTTCTTCTGAGGGGGGAGGAGCTTCACCGCGGTCGGGCGCCGAAGCATCGCGTGCCGGGCCTTCCACACCTTGCCCATCCCGCCCTCGCCGAGCTTCCGCTCCAGGGTGTACTGCCCCAGCCGCTCGGCGCTCCGGATCGCGCGCCGCGCGCGGACGAGGGCGACGTGGAGGAGGCGGCCGGCGAGGAGGAGCGCGAGCGCGACGACGACGAGCAGCCCGAAGAGGACCGCGAACGCGGTCCGCAGCACGGTCAACGCCGCGTACGCCTCGGAGACGTCCTGTTCGACCGCCAGGCCGAGGTCGTGCTCCTCGATCCAGGTCCATGCACCGACGACGGGGACGCCGCGATAGTCGCGGTAGCCGTCGACGTCGACGCCGGGTCGGTTCGCCGCGGCCGCGGCCGCCATCCGCGTCGGCGGCAGCGTGTCCCGCGGGCCCGCCGGGGGCTCGCCCGCGGTCAGGTCGGCGCCGGGGTCGAGCACCCGGACGTTCAGCAGCGAGTCGACGCGGGGATCCGGGGGGAGCAGTCCGCAGGCGCGGAGCGCGTCGTCGAAGCGGCTCTGCGACAGGAGGCGCCCGTCGCGGTCGAAGGCGTACACCTCGCCGGTCTCTCCGGCCCATCCGGTCGCGAGGAGGCGCGTGAAGTCCTCCTTCGGCCGCACGATCAGCGCGAGGGCGACCCGCGGAGCGCCGGCCGTCCCCGGCAGCGGCGTGGCCACGAACATCTGCGGCACGCCGACGCGGAGGGCGCCGTCCTCGTCCTCGACCGCGACGCGGGACGGGAACGGGTGGCTGAGGACCGTCCCCTCCGCGAAGACGCGCTCCAGCGACCGCACGGCTCCGTCCGGAAGGTGCCTCCCGACCATCCTCCCCGTCGCGCTGGCGAGCACGAGGCCGTCCTCGCGCAGGAGGACGCTGTCGTCGAACCCGAGCGCGAGGACGCGCGACAGGAGGTCGGCGGCCCCGCGCGCCTCGTCCGACGCGTCGATGCCGCCGGCCCCTCCGGGGTCCTCCGCGCGCGCGAGGAGCGGCCCGATCGCCTCCTGGAGCAGCGGCGAACCGGCGAGCGCCTCGACCGCGTCCTGTCGGCTCTCCATCCAGAACGCGAGGCCGGACTCCGCGCTGCCGAGGAGCGCGCCGAGGTTGCGGGCCACCGCGCCCTTCGCCGCGCGCTCGACCTGGCGGAAGACGACCACGCCGACCGCGCCCAGCAGGAGCGCGCCCGCGAGCGGAGCGAACCGCCAGGGACCGGGGAGGAACGAGCGGGACGAGGTCGGCGGGGCGGGCTCGCCGGTCGAGTGGGTCATGGGGATCAACATACCTCCCGCGAGCGACGCGACGAACGCGCTGTAACGGGCGGGCTCCCGCGCGCTCCAACGGGGACGGAGGACGAAAGGAGGTCGCCATGTCCGCGCCGTCCCCTCTCGACGACTACCTCTCCGACGTGAAACGGGAGCCGCGGGTCGACGCGGCGCGAGAGCTCGAGCTGGCCCGCCGCGCGCGGTCCGGCGACCAGGCGTCCCGCGACGAGCTCGCCCGCGCGAACCTCCGGTTCGTCATCTTCGTGGCGAAGCGGTACCAGGGCCGGGGGCTCCCGTTGGAGGACCTCGTCGCCGAGGGGAACGTCGGGCTGATGAAGGCGATCGATCGGTTCGACCCCGACCGCGGCTTCCGGTTCGCGACGTACGCGTCGTGGTGGATCCGCCAGTCGATCGCCCGGGCGCTGTCGTTCGCGCCGGCCGTGCGGGTCCCCGCGAAGGCGTTGGACGACGTCACTCCGCCGTCGCGCCTCCCGGACGAGGCGCGCGACGAGGTCCTGCGCGGGGCGGACGCCGCGGCGACCCATCGTCTCGTCGAGGCCGACGACCGGGACGAACTCGCCTGGCTGCGGGGGCTGATCGGGCGGCTGGCGGAACGGGAGCAGCAGATCGTCCGGCTCCGCTACGGGTTGGACGACGGGACCCCGCTGACCCTCCGGCGGATCGGCGATCGGGTCGGGCTGACGAAGGAAGGCGTGCGGCAGGTCCTGAACCGGACGATCGACGCCCTCTCCGCGTCGCGGGGCGAAGGGGGGCCGTCGCTCTCCCGTTGCGGATGACGGGAGGTCGGGGCCGGCGCGGATCGGGACGCCGGCCCCCGACCTCCCCCGTTCGATCTCGGGCCGCGAGGACTCCGGAGGCGGGCGGCCGGTAAGCTGGGGGAACGATCGTCGCCGTCGCCGCGAACGACCGGGCCGGCACGCCGGTCCGGTCCCGGGAGGCGAGCGGAAGGGAGGCGTCCCCATGACCTCGACCTCGGACCGGTCCGATGCGACCCGGGCCCTGAACGAACTCGCCTCCGGCGACGGCTCCGCGGCGCAGCGGCTCCTCCCCCTCGTGTACGACCGGCTGCGCGACCTGGCGCGCCGTCACCTCGATCGCGAACGTCCGGGGCACACGCTTCAGGCCACGGCGCTGGTCCACGAGGCGTACCTGAAGCTCGTCCGCCAGAACGACGTCGACTGGAAGGGGAAGACGCACTTCTTCGCGATCGGGGCGGGTGCGATCCGGCGGATCCTCGTCGATCACGCGCGGACCCGCGGTCGCGGGAAGCGCGGCGGGGGCGCGCGGAAGCTCGGCCTCGACGAGGGCGCGGTCCTGTCGCCGGAGCGAGACGAGGACGTGCTCGCGCTGGAGGAGGCGCTCGAGAGGCTCGAACGCCAGGACCCGCGCCAGGCGCGCATCGTCGAGCTCCGGTTCTTCGGCGGGCTGAACGTCGCGGAGGTGGCCGAGGTGCTCGGCGTGTCGAAGCGGACGGTCGAGGCGGACTGGACGATGGTCCGCGCGTGGCTGCGACGCGAGCTGTCGGAGACCGACGGGGCGTGACCGGTCCCGACCGCGCCCAGGTGCGGGAGGTGTTCCTCGCCGCGAGCTCCCTCCCCCCTCCGGATCGGCCCGCCTACCTCGCGGAGGCGTGCCGCGACGACGAGCCGCTCCGCCGGGAGGTCGAGTCTCTGCTGGACCACCACGACGACCGGACGTTGATCGCCGCCCGGCGGGGGCCGACCTCCCGGCGCGGCCCGGCCGTCGCGCTCGGGGTGTCGGTCGTGCTCGGCGCGATCGTCCTCGTCGGCCACGAGCTCGCCGAGGGGCGGCTGGACCGGCGGGCGAGGGAGGCGCTCGACCTCGGCGTCCGGTCGGCCTCGAACGCGGTCGACGGCTGGCTGCGGGACGAGGTCGAGAGCCTGCGGGGCGTGACCGCCTCGCCGGAGGTCGAGGCCGCCGTCGAGAGGCTCCTCGAGGGCGGCGACGTCGAGACGGCGCACGCCGAGATCGCCCCTCGCCTGCCGCGCGGGAGCCTCGGCTACGCGCTGCTGAGCGAGGACGCGGAGCTCCTCGTCGTCGTGCGAGCCGGGGAGCGACCCGAGCGGGGTGGATCGTTGAACCAGGCCGGCCGCGACCTCCTCGAGCGGATGCAGAGGTCTCGGCTCGAGGCGACCCCGCTCGCCTTCCCGCGCGGCTCCCTCCTGGAGGGGGAGGAGCGCGACGACGCGCGCGTCCTCGCGATCGCCGCGCCGGTCGGCGGCGCGTGGTGCGTCGTCGCGGTCGAGGGGGGGCCGCTCGAGCGACGGCTGGACGCGACCGCCTCGTACGTCGTCGACGCCGCCGGCGTCTCCCTGACGCGTTCGCCCGAACGGGGCCTCGACCTGCTCGCCCCGGTCCGCCGGCCCGACGGCCGGCCGACGCGGGCGGTCGAGGCGGTGTGCGGGGGGAAAGACGGCCTCGACTCGGACGGCTACCCCGACGCGCGCGGGGTCCGGGTCCTCGGTGCGTGGCGGTGGCGGCCGGAGTGGTCGATCGGGGTCGTCACGGAGGTCGACGCCGCCTCCGTCCTCGCCCCTCTTCGTCCTTGGACCCTCGCCAGGCGTGCGGCGTGGCTGGCCGTCGCCGTCGCGCTCGTCGGGTTCGTCTGGACGAGACGGTAGGCGCTGCGCGGCTTGGAACGCGTTCGGGAACGGTCTGCGCGTTCGCTGCGGCGGGGCCGGAGAAGGGACGAGCTCTCCGACCCGCTCACGTCCTCGCGCGATGCGTCTGGGTTGGTCTCCG
>JBICIB010000873.1:0-2519 GCA_043101415.1 Planctomycetota bacterium JB042
GTCGCCGTCGCTCGCGCCGCAGCGGTCCGAACGGACGGCCCGCGCCACGAGCGACGGCGACTCGGACCGCAGCGCGTTCCAGCCGTTCCACCCGGCGTACCGCACGACGAGGTGCTCGAGGGAGGACGCGCCGGCGGTCGACTGGACCCGCACGCCCTGCCAGAGCCCCGGCGTGGCGACGGTCGCGCCGCCGTCGCCGTTCGTGTCCCCCGCGATCGCGTCGTCGCGAACGTGCGTCAGCACGACCGGCGCGTCCGGCGTCCCCTCGACCCGGAGGATCCCCGAGGTGGTCAGCAATCCGCCCGGGACCTCGAACTTCACGACCACTCCCGCCTTCAGCGTCAGCGAGTGCGGCTGCGCGACGGTGCAGCCCGCGGCGAAGACGAGCGCGCCGTTCAGGCAGTTCAGGCGATCGAGGACGACCTGACCGACCGGGTCCGGCGAGGTGACCCGCATGAAGTCGCCGCCGTTCCCGACCGCGGCGTTGTCGAGGAAGTTCTGGCATCGGTCGAGCCGGAGCCCCTCGACGGCGGTCCCGGCGAGGTTCACGAACGCGCAGCCGGTCGCCGCGATGTCGGCGTCGATTCCGTTGAAGTGGATCCCGTGCCCCGAACCGTCGGCGAGGACCGACTTCTCGAGGGTGAGCGCGGTCCCGGCCCCCACGACCTGCACCCCCGCCGATCCGGCGAACCCGGAGTACCGGACGACGGCGTACTCCAGCACGCTCGCCGTCGACCCGGGCTGCAGCGAGACGCCCCGGATCGCCCCCGGCGTCCCCGCCGACGGTCCGTCGCCGTTCGTGTCGCCGCCGAAGTCGTCGTCGGCGTAGCTCGTGATCACGACGGGCTGCTCGTTCGTCCCGGCGGTCACCAGCGCGCCGGCCACGGAGACGCCGGTCCCGTTCAGGAGCTTCAGCACCACGCCCGCCTCCAGCCGGAGCGTCACGCCGGCGGGGACATCGCACGAGGTCGGGAGGACGAGCGCCCCGCCGAGGCAGTTGGCCGCCGTGATCGTCACGTCCGCCACCGGGTCGGGCTGGCCGACCCGCAGGAAGTCGCCGCCGTTCCCGACCGCGGTGTTTCCGGTGAACCCGGCGCACTGCTCGATCCGGAGGTCGGTCGCCGCGTCCCCCTGGAACCCCTGGAAGGCGCAGCCGGTCACCGTCACGGCGCACGGGTTCAGGTTGGCGTCGAGCCCGTGGAACGACCCGTCCGCCAGGGTGCAGTCGACGAGCTTCACCTGCGCTCCCGCGCCGTTGACGAAGATCGCGGAGAAGCCGATGGCGCCGGTGTACCGGACGATCGCGTGGTCGAGGTCGACGACGGCGCCGGGCTGGACGAGGATGCCGCCGTGGTGCCCCGGCGCGCCGTTCGACGGACCGTCGCCGTTCGTGTCGCCGCCGTGGTCGTCGTCCGCGAAGTCGGTGACGACCACGGGCTGCGCGGCGGTGCCGTTCGCCACCAGCGAGCCCGTGACCCAGAACGTCCCGGTGGTCGTCGTCTTCACGACGAGCCCGGCCCCGAGCGTGAGCGTCACGCCGCCCGGGACGTCGCAGGTCGACGTGATCACGATCACGCCGCCGAGCGCGTTGTCCGCGCCGATCGTCAGGTCGGCCGTCGGGTCGGGCTGGCTGACGCGCGGGTAGTCCCCGCCGTTGCCGGTCGCGCTGCTGCCGGAGAGCCCCGCGCAATGCTCGATCCGGAGGTCCGTCATCGCGATCTGGGCGTTGTTCTCGAAGCTGCATCCGGCGACGGTCAGGTCACAGACCTGCGCGTTCGCGTCGAGGCCGTGGGTGGCGCCGTCCCGGACGCGGCACCCGTTCAGCGCCAGCTGGCTCCCGCCGCCGCTGAGGAACAGGGCGGAGATGCCGCCGAAGCCGTGGTAGCGGAGGTCGCACGCGGTCAGCACGCAGCCGGTCGCCGAACCGGACACGATCACGCCCTGCCAGTCGCCGGGAGCCGGCGTCGTGGCGCCGCCGTCCCCGTTCGTGTCGCCGCCGATCGTGTCGTCCGCGATCGACGTGAACGAGATCCCGGTCCCGGCCGTGCCGTTCGCCTTCAGCGTCCCGAGGACGGTGAACGAGAGCGTCGGGCCGAACTTCAGGATCGCGCCGTCCTGGATCGTCAGCGTCTGGCCCGCCGGAACGTCGAGGCTCCCGACGACGCGGTGCACGCCGGCCGGGATCGGTCCGGTCGTCGCGTCGGAGAGGGAGCCGCTCAGATCGAGGGCGAGCGCTTCGGGCGCGGCGAACGTGACGAACGTGGCGAGGAGCACCGTCGCGGCGCGACGGCTCGGGGTCGGGTCCATCTCGGCATCTCCACTTCCGGCGCACGGATTGTCGCACGAAACGGCGCCCCCCGGGCGCGCGGCGAGACGGCGGCGATGCGTGGAGGGCAGGAATTCCCTCGTGACAGACACTTACGCCGTCCGGGAGACGAAGAGCGGGCGGCCCGGGGTGACCCCGGACCGCCCGCGCCCCCCCGCCGGAGCCCCCCCCGCGCCGGGCGGCCGGGGAGATC
>JBICIB010000874.1:0-3884 GCA_043101415.1 Planctomycetota bacterium JB042
CATCCGCATCGTGACGTGCTCGTTCTCGGGGAGGTTCGGGAACGCCTGCGCTTGAGGTTTCAGGATGAACCTCCCGGCGCCGACCTCGGTCCGGAGGGTCGAACGTGCGGCGGTGAGGTTCAGGCTGATCTTCCGCTGCACCCCCGAGAGGCTCGCCCGACCGACCATCGCCAGCCCGACGGTGTGCAGGTGCGCGAGGTCGACGTCGATCTCCGGGAGGCGGGCGGCGCCGACGACGGCGTGGGCGCAGCGCTCGTGCGCCAGCGAACCGACTCGCTCGAGTCCCTCCAGGCAGACGTGACAGCTCGTGGAGTTCACGACGCCTCGCCCGTCTCGTCGTCGGGGAGGACCTCCACCGCGCCGATGCAGTCGCGGCACGTCGCGAGGAGCAGCCCGAAGGCGTCGTCCTTCGCGATCTTCAAGCGCGCGGTCGAGAGGTCGAGAAGCCACCCCTCCGGGAGGAGGTTCTCGAAGAACGGGTGGAGCGAACGGGACCGAACCGGCTCGGACCGGAGCGGCAGGGTCAGCGAGACCGGCACCGCGTCGGCGCGCGCGAGCCACGACTCGAGGTACCGGAACTCGACGCCGTCGTCCCCCTCGGTCAGCCATCCGACCGGCTCGCCGTCGATGCGAACGCGGGCTCGGCGTCGCGGGGTCAACGCTCCACCTCCCGGTCCTCCTCGGGATGCTCGCCCTCCTCGTCCCTCGGCCGTTCGACGACCCCCAGGCGCTTCCCGAACACGGCGAGGACCGCGTCGACGGCGTCGATCCGCAGCGTCGGCTTCTCCCTCTCCAGCTCCGACACGAAGCGGACGCCGACACCAGCGAGGTCCGCGAGCTCGCGTTGGGTCAATCCGTTCGCCTTGCGACGAGCGCGCACGAAGCCCCCGAGCGATTCCCGATCGGGTTCGTCGTGAGTCGTCTCGGGTGTCGGTTCGGTCTCGTACAAGGTGAAATGGTCCTGATCGGGAAGATAACACCGCTCATCAGCGAGATCCATTCCCGATCGGGATGGTTCGGTCGCGTGCTCAGACCAAGCGGTCCGGTCCGAAGAAACGGCGTTCCCGACCGGGATCACCCAGGATTCTCCGCCTGGGGGTCGGCTTCTGCGCGACCGAGGGGCGCCGGATCGTGGTGCCGTGAGTCGGGCGGGCGCGCCATCAAGCCGCGCCTTCGGTACCGTCGGGCAGATCCCGGGCGGGTCCGCCGGCCCGCGGTCGTCGCGGCCAGGGAGCTTCGGGCCGGACCGGCGTTCAGTTGACGGGCCGTTATTCCGAGGTTATTACGTACCTCGACCGACAGGGAGACCGTCATGATCGCTCACCTCAAGCGGCTGGGAAACGGCAGAGCCATCTACCTCGACAAGACCCTTCTGGCGCAGCTCGGGATCGACGACCCCGAGAACCAGGAGGTCGACATTCAGGTGGTCCGCGATGCACTCGTGATCCGTCGGGCCGGTTCCAGTTCGCAGGAGATCGATCCCGAGCTGATCGCCGCGAACGAGGACCTCCTTCGTCGGTACGCCGAGTCGTTCCGCCGGCTCGCCGAGTGATCCGTTATCTGACCGTCGCCGAGGTCTTGTTCCTCCACGACCGGCAGCTTGCGCTGTTCGGTGGTCGGAGAGGAGTGAGGGACGCGGGCGGCCTCGACGCCGCGCTCGCCCAACCTCGCATGCATGTCTTCGGGCACGAAACCCACGAGACCCTCGTCGCCAAGGCCGCTGCGTACTTGTTCCACCTCGCGATGAACCACCCGTTCGTCGACGGCAACAAGCGCACGGCGCTGAACGCAGCACTCCTCTTCCTCTCCCTGAACGGAGTCCGCGTGATCGTCGATCCGGACGATGCGACCGAATTCGTCCTTCGGGTCGCGAGCGGCGAGGTCGCCAAGGAAGAGATGGCCACGGAGTTGGAACGCTGGATCGAATCGGAGTAGAGGCGCGGTGAATCCCGCTCCGGTCGGCGGACCCCTCACCCTCGCCGCACGGCCAGCCGGTTCGCCTGGTCGAACGCGAGCACCCTCGCGTCCGGGCGCTCGACGAGCCAGCGATCGAGCGTCGCCTGCGGGGCGTCGGTCGGTTCGAGGTGGATCGCGGAGACCGCGTCGTCGGGGAGCGCCGACCGGAGCGCCAGCGCGTCGAGCGACTTCAGCATCCTCGCCAGCTTCACCGCCTTGTGGGCGTACAGGACGTACGGCTCGTCCCGCGGCGCGAGGACCTCGTCGAGCGGCGCCCGCAGCCGGTCGTAGAACGGCCCCTTCGCGCCGGGCGGGCCGATCCCGTGCCGGCACTCCGCCAGGAAGAGGACGCGTCCCCCCTCCTCGAACGCCGCGCCGGTCAGCTCGAGCGCCCGCTGCGCCGTGTAGAGCGACTCGTCCGACGGGGCGCCGCCGCACGACACGACCACGATCCCGGCCGGCGGGACGACGACCTCCGTCAGCCGGTCGACGGCGGCCATCCCGCGCTCGGTCACCTCGCGGAGCGGCCCGGCGTCGGCGTGCGCGAACCCGCCGTCGACGCTCACCACCCCGACCGCGAACGCCGGCCGCTCTCCCCACGCGAGCTCGAACGCCTCGACCAGGTCCTCCGCCAGCGGCTGGGACCGCCGCGCCGGGTCCGGGTGCCACGGGTGCCGGGCGAACGTCGAGCCCTCGTCGAGCGCGAGCGCGTGGTTCGCCCGGACCGTGTCGACGCCCGCGACCCCCGGCACGAGGTTCTTCACCGGGTGCGAGTAGCCGGCGAAGTAGTGCGGCTTCAGGTCGGAGATCGCCACCAGGACGTCGTGTTCGTCGACGACCCGGTCGACGAGCACGGGCGTGCCCCGGGACGTCGTCCCCTTCTCGACGTGCGGCCCCTTCGCGTCGTGCACGTGGACCTCGACCGCCGGATCGGCCCCCCGGCGAGCGAACGCCGCGCGCAGCCCCGCGGCGAGGTCGACGTTGTCGGGGTGATTCGTCGCGTGGGTCCCGGTCGCCACCACGACCGTCACCCGCGCGGCCCGCGAGAGCGCGGCGAGGCCGGCGGAGACGAGGTCGGCGTGGGGGAGCTTCCGCGTGGCGTCCGGCACGAGGAGGGCGACGCGCGCTCCCCGGGCGCACAGCGGGAGGCCGCTCGACCGCAGGCGGTCCTCGAGATCCGAGCGGACCTCCTCGACCGGTCGGACCGCGGCGGGACGCACCGAGTGGAAGCCGGCGAGCCGCCGGTCGGGGACCCGGAGCGCGACCTCCCCCGCCCCGTACGCGAATCGGAGCTCCGTCATCTCCCCGGCCTCCCCCGAACAAGACGAAGGCGGCCGCCTCCCGCCGGGAGGAGCCGCCCGTTCGGATCCGTTCGCCGGCGGGTCAGCCGGCCTGCGACTCGTTCGAGCCGACCTTCTCCTTCTTGACGAGCTGGTACTCGTACTTCGTGTTCGTCGGAGCGTAGCGGAGGAACCCCTTCGAGCACTCGAAGCACTGCCACTCGAGGAGCGCGCTCATGCTGACGTTGTAGTGGGTCAGCATGTTGTTGTTCTGGTTGACGTAGATCTCGAAGCCGCACTCCCGGTTGTCGCAGCGGAACTTCAGCAACGTCACGTTCGTGCTCTTCATCGCACCCCTTCCGAGGTCGGGCAGGCCGGGGAGGTCTCGGGTGGCGCCGAGGAACCGTGGCTCGACACGGACCGGCCGGCCGACGGCCCCCCGCGCAGCTCCACGAACATCGGAACGGACCGCCCTGCCCTGGAATCGAAACCGAGCGGACATTGAATCCCGGTTTCGGGAGAGAGTCAAAGGCATTCTCGGCCCGGCGACCCGAACGCCATTCACAACAACGCGTTACGACGCCGGCCCGGACGTCGAGTGATGCTCGAGGCGGTCTCCCTCGATCGCCGCGAGCATCTCCTTCGTGA
>JBICIB010000875.1:0-4272 GCA_043101415.1 Planctomycetota bacterium JB042
GGGCTGCTGAACGCGATCACCTTCGGCGGGTCGTTCCTGACCCTGCCGGCGCTCCTCTGGCTCGGCCTCCCCCCCCACGTCGCGAACGGGACGAACCGGGTCGGCATCCTCCTCGCGGCGCTGGTCGCGACGCTCACGTTCGCGAAGGGGGGGAAGGTCGACGCGCGGGCGGCCGGGCGGCTCCTCGCGCCGTCGCTCCTCGGCGCGCTGATCGGCGCCTCGATCGCGGCCGAGCTCCCCGACCACTGGCTCGAGCGTTCGCTCGCGGCGCTGATGCTGGTCTTCCTCGGCGTGCTCGTGCTCCGGCCGCAGCGGTTCCTCCGCGAGGGGGCGCCCGCCGCGAAGCGTCCGCACCCGGCCGCGACGTTCGCGATCTTCCTCGGGATCGGCGTCTTCGGCGGGTTCATCCAGGCGGGGGTCGGCATCCTCCTCCTGTTCGGACTGGTCCTCCACCTCGGCCACGACCTGGTGCGGGCGAACGGGTTGAAGAACCTCCTCGTCCTCGCGTTCACGGGGCCGGCGCTCGCGGTCTTCCACGGCCGAGGCCAGGTCGACTGGGCGGTCGGCCTCTGGCTGGCCGGAGGGCAGTGCGTCGGCGCCTGGGTCGCCAGCCGGTTCGCGGTGACGCACCCGCGGGCGGACGTCTGGATCCGGCGGCTGCTGGTGCTCGTGCTCCTCGCCACCGCGCTCGACCTGCTCGGCCTGTTCGACGGGCCGCGAGACGCGGGATGAGGAGGACGGTCGCCGCGTTCCTGCTGGTCGTCCTCGCCGCGGCGTGGGTCCCGCCGCCGCCGATCCCCGTGCGGGACGCCGGGGTCGACGCGTGCTACTGGCTCGGACTGAGCCTCGCGCACGCGGACGGTCTCGTCCACGGCGAGGAGGTCGTCTTCCCGTACGGGCCGCTCGCGTGGGCGTGCCACCCCGACCCGCGGAGCGGCGACGTCGGGCGGGCGGTCGGTCTGCAGCTCGCGTGGTGGGCGGCGTTCCTGGCCGGCCTGTTCCTCCTCGCGCGCCGGGGAGCCGCCGGATTCGCGGCGGCGGCGGCGGTGACGCTGGCGCTCACCGTCGACCTGCTCGGCCTCACGCTCGCCCACCTCGAACCGGCGACGCTCGTCTGGGGGATGGTCCAGTTCTCCGGCGACGCGCGCCGGCGCGGGCCGCTCCTCGTCCTGGCGGTCCTCGCCGGCGCCACGCTGCTCGCGAAGGTGAACGCCGGCGCGGCCGCGGCGTTCCTCCTGACGGCGCTGACGGTCCGCGCGGCGGTCGCCGAAGCGCGGGCGGGAGGCTCCCCGGCGCGACCACTCGTGGCGCCGGTCGTCGGCGCGGCGGCGCTCGTCTCGCTGTTCGCCTGGTCGTCCGGCGGGCCGGGCGCGCTCCTCTCGTACCTCGCCTCCGGACTGGAGCTGGGGCGCGGGTACGGCGCCATGGCGCACGACGGCCTGCCGTGGCGGACGGCGACGGTCTGGCTCGGGCTCGCGACGGTCCCGCTCGTCGCGCTCCTGGTCCGCGACCGGCGCGCGGTCGCGGGCGGCCTCGTCCTGACGGCCGGGCTCGCGCTCCTCGCCGCGAAGAGCGCGCTCGTGCGGCAGGGGAGCGGCCACGTCGCGCCGTTCCTCCTCCGGCTCGCGGTGGCGTTCTCGTTCGTCGTGCTCGCGGCGGCCGCGGGACGGGACCGGCGTCTCGTCGTCCTCGTCCAGCTCGCGCTCGTCGGCGCCGGGACCGCGCTCGTCCTCCGCGAGATGCCGCGCGTCCGCGCCCCGGTGGTCGCGCGCGTGTCCGGGGAGACGATCGCGGCGCGGTTCGGGACCTGGGGGCGCCTCGACGCCGCCGCCCGGGCGATCGACGCGCGCGGGGAGGAGCGGCTCGCCGGGCTGCGCCTCCCCGCGGACGTGCGCGCGCGGATCGGCGACGCGACGGTCGACGTCGTGCCGTGGCGGGTCGCGACCGTCGCCGCGAACGACCTCCGCTGGCGGCCGCGGCCGGTCTTCCAGGACTACACCGCGTACACGCCGGCGCTCGACTCCCTGAACGCCGCGCACTGGGAGTCGGACCGCGCTCCCCGCTTCGTCCTCGCGGACGTCGAGTCGATCGACGGCCGGCACGTTTTCCTGGAGGCCCCGTCGAGCTGGCGCGCCCTCGTCGACCGGTACGCGCTCGCCGCGGCGACCGAGCACCTCGTTTTGATCGAGCGGCGGGACGCGGCGCGGTTCGGACCGGAGGAGCGCCTCTTCGAGGAGTTCGCGCGACTCGGGGAGCCCCTCGCCGTCCCGTCGGAGGGGCCGTTCGTGGTCCTGCGAGCCGAGGTCCGGCTCTCCGTGCCCGGCCGGATCCGGGGGATCCTCCTCGGCGAGCCCGGCCTGTTCGTCGAGGCGACGCACGCGAGCGGCCGGGTCCGGACCCTGCGCGCCGTCCGGCGGAACCTGACCGCCGGCGCCCTCGTCTCCGCCCTGCCGGCGGACGTCGCCGAGCTCGGGGCGCTCTTCTCCTCGCCTCCGCGCGTCGACGACCCGGTCGTCTCGCTCCGGCTCACGACCGACCGGCCGGCCGCGCTCCGATCCGAGTTCGCCGTTCGGTGGTCGCGTCTCCCGACGAGGCGGTGATCCTCCGGGGCCGAGGAGATCCCGAACGAAGTCGGGGAGGGAATCGGCCCCGACGAGGCGCTATTCTCGCTCGCGCCATGACCGAGAACGACGCCTACCGAGCCGAGCTCGAGGACGAGCTCGCCTTCCAACGCAGGAACCTGGAATCCCTCCAACGGGACAAGAAGCGGCTGCCGTGGCTGCTGCTCGTCACCGTCGCCTCCGTGCCGGCCGGCGTCCTGTTCGGCTGGATCTGGTTCCTCGGACTGTTCGTGGGGAGCATCGTCTTCCTGATCACCGGCGCCTACATCGTGGCCGGCCACACGAACGAGTACACCCTGAAGGTCCTGGCGCTCGAGGACGAGCTGAAGAACCTCCGCTGATCGCGGGGTTCGCTATCCTCGTACGGGTCCGGCTCGCCCGTATCCCGTATCGCAGGAAGGAAGCTCGATGTCGATCTCCCGGCCGCTCGTCCGGTCCCGGTCCGCCCTCGCCCCCGCGCTCGTCGCGGCGCTCCTCCCCGGCCTCTCTCGGGCCGCGGAGGTCATGACCCCCGACCACGTCGCGAAGCTCCGCGGCGTGACGTCCGCCGCCATCGCCCCCGACGGATCGTCGGTGGCGTACACGCTCTCCGTGCCGCGCATCCCGAACGAGGACGAGAACGGGTCGGCCTGGACCGAGCTGCACGTCGTCGATCGCGACGGGAAGTCGCGCGGGTTCGTGACCGGCGAGGTGAACGTCTCGCGCGTGAGCTGGCGGCCCGGCCACGACGAGATCGCGTTCACCGCGAGGCGCGGCGACGACGACCACACCGCGCTCTGGGTCATCTCGACGCACGGCGGCGAGGCACGGAAGCTGCTCGAGCACGACGCGTCGATCGGCGACTACTCGTTCTCGCCGGACGGCACGCGCGTCGCGTTCCTCGCCCGGGACGAGGCGCCGAAGCGGGCGAAGGACCTGAAGAAGAAGGGGTTCGACGCGGAGGTGGTCGAGGAGGAGCTCCGGTTCTCGCGGGTCTGGATCGCGGAGCCGGGGAACTCCGACTGGGAGCCCCGCAAGCTCGAGATCGAGGGGAACCCGTCCGAGCTGCACTGGAGCCCCGCCGGCGGGAAGCTCGCGATGGCGCTCGCGCCGACACCGCTGGTCGACGACTCGTACATGGCGAAGAAGGTCTCGATCGTCGACGTGGCGACCGGGAAGCTCCTCCACGAGTACGACAACCCCGGCAAGCTCGGGCAGATCGCCTGGAGCCCCGACGGGAAGAAGATCGCCTGCATCTCGGCCGAGGACATCCACGACCCGAGCGAAGGGCGGCTGATGGTCGCCGACGCGTCGGGCGGGCGGCTCGTCGACGTCTTCCCGAACTTCATGGGACACGTCACGACGATCGCGTGGAGCGACGCCGACACGATCACGTTCCTGACCGACCAGGGGACCAGCTCGTCGGTCGAGCGGATCTCCGCCGACGGCTCGAACCACGTCACGGTCTTCCCCGCCGGCCGCGCGGTCCTCGCCGGGCTGACGCTCTCGAAGGACGGCCGTCAGGGCGCGCTCCGCTCGGAGAGCCCGAACCACCCGCCCGAGGTGTACGCGATGAACGAGGGGGCGAAGTTCGCGCGCCGCCTCACGAACGTGACGTGGTTCGAGCCGTCGGCGGAGATCCGCTCGACCGACGAGCTGGTCCCCTGGTCGG
>JBICIB010000876.1:0-5377 GCA_043101415.1 Planctomycetota bacterium JB042
CTTCCGATCTAGTCGCTGGAAGAGAGGGTCGGAGTTGAGCGGGACCGTGATCTTCGACGGGTTCTCGGAGATCCAACCCGACTGCGCCTCCAGCTCGATCTTCATGGTCGGCAGGGACGTGTGAAGCTCACCGAGAGGGAGGGCGTAGTCCTCGGTCCAGTTCGTGAGCCGCAGGTACTGGTAGTCGGACGGATCCCCGTAGCGGAACTCGACGAGCGTCAGAAGATCCTTGCTGGTGCTCTGGAGCGCGTTCGTCATGGGATCGCCTGCCACTGGGTCGGATACTGCGCGGCGAGGAACTCGCCGATGGCGTTCAGCTCGACCGTGTCAAGAGCGCGCCGGTAGATGAGAGCGGAGTTCGAGAAGACGTGCTTCGTCAGCTCGTCCTCTTTCCCCGAGAGCGTGGAGCCCGAGTTGAACGCCCCGAACATGAGGGCCTTCGCTCCGGTCGCTGCGATCGTCGACGGAACCCCGGAGAGCTGCTCCCCTCGCAGCACACCGTTGCGGTACACGCGCACGTAGTTCCCGGGCGACCAGGTCAGCACGTAGATGCCGAGCTTCTTCTTGGTGATCGAGCTGTAGGAGAGGATCTGGTCGGCAGACGACGGCAGCTTCGTTCCCGTGACGGAGATCCAGACCCCCGTCGTCGACCAGAAGAAGGACAGGGCGTTTCCGGTGTCGAGCCCTCCCTTCGTGAAGACGTCGTGGTCGTTCAGCCCCGGAGAGGGGTGCGGCCGAGGAAGGCGACCGCAGTAGATGAGGGTCATCCCCTTCGAGTTGTCCCACGGATCGACGTCGGAAATGAGCTGGTACTGTTCGGAACGCTCAAGGGTCGGGAGACCGTGGTTCGTCTTCCACTCGTCGAAGTGGAGGAGCGTCCCTCGGTCGTTGGCCGTGTCGATCACAAGGTACGGCCGAGGGAAGTTCAGCCCTTCGGTGAACAGGCGATCCCCGTCGACCCTGGCGTCGTCGATGATGAAGGCGTTCTGCTCGGACGGGTTCGTCGGGTCGCACTTCGCCGTACGGACGTGGGCCGGGGAGACCTCCGCTTCCCACACGTTGCGCGACACGTCGACCCAGAGAAGGAGGTCCGGGACGTTGATCGCGTCGCCGAAGACGAGAGGCTGGTCGATGTTCTCCAGCACCACGGGGTCGCGCCCGACGACTTCGATGGTGTCGAGGTCCACCCGCACGCGGTTGTCGGTGATCCAACTCTCCTCGAGCGTGTCCTGAACGAAGCGCGAGTGGTGGGCAGAGGTCAGGCGCTTGATGTCGGGGACGCTGAGGGGAGGGATAGGCTCGTCGAAGACGATCCGATACCTGTCCCCCTGGTCCGTGAACGACTCGACCTCGCGGATGATCGGCTCGTTCTCGTCCGTCTCGAGGACGACGAACTCAAGGAAGTCCTGGAGGTCTTCGAGGTTCCCGGTCGCCGGCACGTCCACTCGGTCGGTGGCGACTTCCACGGGAACGAACAAGGTGAGCGGGGAGATGAGGAAAAACGGATACGCCGAGGCGCGGCGAGAATCCCAGAGCTGAAGGAGGTTCCACCACTCCTCCCGATCCATCTCGGCCGAGTAGGAGTAGGCGAACTTCGGCCGGGAGCCTCGGGGGAAGACGATCGACGCTCTGCCCAGATCGACCCGGCTCCCGTCTCGCACGATGCTCGCGCCGACAGGTCGGACCCAGTTCGGTTCCGGACGGACGACGGGAAGCCCTCGATAGGTCTGCCCGGTGGCGTCGGGGCTCAGTCCGTGAGTCGGGGGCAGGGCGTGCGCTCCCGCGGGCTCCTCGAGCGTGATCTGCGCCTCGAATCCACGCCTGTCGGTGCGCGCTCGGAATCCGCCGGTCAGCGAGATCTCCGAGTCGATCAACGGAACGACGATCGAGCCCTTCGGGTAGCTGCCGGAGAGCGCGTCGGAGAGGACGAGTGACCCCGGGTTCACGGTCTCGATCGTGCCGTACTGGATGTTGAAGGGCTCCCCGTCTCGCACCTCGGCGACGGCGACCCGGCCGCCGACGAAGAAGCGTCGATGCGAGGTGGGGCAGGTGACGGTGGTTCCGCTCGAAGCGACCGAGACGCGGGTGATGTCGCAGAGGAGCGGTCCGGGGGTGCGGTGCGCCGTCATCCGTGCGAGGTTGAGGTGCGCCTTCGCTCCCGCTTCCTGCGTCATGGCGGTCGTGCGGAAGGAGACCTCCCTGGCCGGTCGACTGCGCAGGCCCTGCCTCTCTTCGCTGTCGCCGTCCACTCCGGGCGAGACGTCGGTCAGGTAGCTCGACCGGCAGACGACCCCGACCTCGGCCCAGTTGTTGAGCAGAAGATTCGGGAGGACGGAAGGGAGGGCGAGGGGCGTGAGCGACGGAGTCTGCTCGACCTTCGACGCGACCTCGATGCGCTCCGTCGTGGCGCGCATGACGGTCTCTCCCCCGGACGAAGGAGCGTCGGGGATGTCGAGCTGGATGGCCGTGATCCGGATGGTCGAGCTACCGCCCGCCGCTTCGATCTCGAGCGTCAGGTCGTCGTAGTCCGTGATCGCGTCGGCCTCAGCCCCCGAGAGCGTGTAGGAGATCTCGTCGTACGTTCCGGTGAGGCTCGCCTCGAACGACGCAATCGTCGATGCCCCGTCTTTCAGGACGACCTGGAGCTTGGTCTCGGGGAGAGAGGCTGTCCCGACCCGGCGGGCGCGCATCCGGATGACGTGGTTCGACGAAGATTCGGGGTCTGTGGCGTCGGAGAGGCGAAGGGTGAGGGCGTTGGTCCCTGCGGTATTGTACCCGTACGTGGTGTCGCCGTCGTGCGTGTCGACGCCCTCGTCGACCGCCTGGAAGATGCGGACCGGAATCCCGGCCTCATTGGTCCAGTTCGTGTAGACGAGGGTGCGGTCGGGGATGAGGGACTGGACCATCAGCTACCTACCCCGAAGTGAGCACGCACGACGTCTTCCAGCTCCCACGGAGACCCGGTCTTCGGGTTGTTCTCCCAGATGGAGTGGGCGTGCTTCCAGCTCGTGCTGTCGACCGTGGTCCCGGGGTCCTCGAACGTCTCCCCGTCCACCCTCACGACGCCGTGGACCTGCCGACTGCCGGCGGCTGCGAGGCGGGCTTGGATGTTCTGCTGGACGGCGAGAACCTTCGCTCCGGAGAACGCGAACTCGTCGTGGGAGAACACGTCCCGCAGGTTGTCGGCGTCGTTGTGGAGGAACGAGGTGTCGTCGTCCGGCGTCGCCTCGTCGACCTCGACGTAGTGGGCTCCTCCGCCGAGGGTGCTCCACTCGGAGGAGGGTCCGTCGGACTTCGGCGAGGCGCCTTCGACGGAGATCTCCCCGAGCACCTCGTCCCCGATGTAGATGTCGTCGAAGAAGCTCTCCGAGCCGGAGAAGCGAACCTGCGACGCCTGCTGACTCCCGTTCGCGGACACGGGAAGCGAGGTTCCGGAGAAGAACACGAGGCCGTCGATCCTGAACTCGATCGAGCCGAGGGTCGGGTGGATGTGCGCGAGGACTTCGAGGTATCGCCAGGTCGCGTTGGGGATGTCCGGGGTCGCAGCGAAGACGATGCCGTTCGATTCGAGGGTGTAGAAGTGGTAGTTCGAGGGGTCCGACAGGCTGCGTCGGTCCCAGAGAGAGAGCTGGATGGTCGATCCGTCCATGAGGGCCACGACCCTGCGGTCGTAGATCGACAGCTCCGCCAAGGCGCGGTGGCGGAGACCCACGCTCCACGTCTGCTCGTTTCCGAAGGACGGCGTCAGGAGGATGAGCTGCGACGTGGATCCAGCATGGAGTGCCGTTCCGTTCGTCTCGCCGGACGACGTCGCGAGGCCGGTCAGCGTCGACCCGGGATACTTCCGGGCGAGGCTGGTCGCATCCTTGTCGCCCTCGAAGCCTTCGATCCAGCGGATCATCGTCGACTCCCGTCGGCGTCGAGGATCTGCCGGATGGCGCTCTTGTTCTCCTCGATCGCCTGGAGGAACGACGTCCGCCCGCCACGGAGCATCCGGTCGAGGTTCTTGTCGTCGGTGACGAGCACGGGAAGGACCGTGGTGCCCCCTCCCCTCTCCTCCGAGGAGGACGCGAGGCCGCGGGAGACCTCCCCCCCGAGCGCGAAGGACGGCACCCGCGGCCGGCGGATGGAGGCGACGGCGCTTGAGACTCCCATCAGCGCCCGCACGAGGCTGGCGTCGAGGATGCCGCTGTTCAGGGAGGCCATGAAATCGGAGCCGTACTTCGACACGGCCTCTGGACGGATGACCCACTCCCGCGGCCGAGCCCAGATCGGGATGCGGTCGCGGGGGTCGATCCCTCTCGGAGGGGCCGTACGCGGACCGGTGACCGGGCCGCCGCCGTCGTAGCCGCGCACGCTGCGGTTGAAGTGGGCGGGGGAGGCAGACGCCTTGCCCGGGACACTTCGTCCCGTAGCGGCGCCCACGGCGGCCGAGAGACCGGCGCCTGCGCCGCTGCCGAGAGCGTTCGCGATGGCCTTCGCAATCGCGACCCGCACGAGGGTCTCGATGATGAGCTGGGCGATCTTGTTCAGGAAGGTCGCGAACTGCTCGAGGGCCGTCGTGTCCTTGTTGGGGTTCAGCGCGTCGGTGAGCGAGCGGGAAAGGAACTGGGCGAACTCGTCGATGGCCGACTTGGTGGCTTCCAAGGTCTTCTCGAAGGTGCCCTCGAAGTCTTCGCTGAACTCCACGAGCCCTCCGAGGATCCCCGCCGTGATCGGGCTTTCCTGGATGAACTGGAGTTCCTGGAGGTCCTGCTTGATCGCGCGGATCTTCTCGGACTGCTGCGAGATCTCCAGGCCGTTCTCCCGCTGCGAGGCGAGCAGTTGTTCCTGGAGCGCGACGCGGGTCTCTTCCTCCTGAGCGAGGCGGATGGCCTGTCGCAGTTGGTCTTCTTCGGCGCGGGCCTGCGAACGGAGCACCTCGAGCGTCCGCTGCTCGAATGCGAGCTCGGCTTGCGCGGTCGCGAGCTGGATGTCGGTGTCGAACTCGATCGAGAAGCGACGGTCGCGCGCCGCGGCGAGCGCCTGGGTCTTCCGCAGCTCGGCGTCGAGAAGGGTGTTCGTTTCCTGGAGCGCCTGCGTCTCCTGCTCGGCGATGAGCTGGACGCGCGCCTCGGTCGCCGAGCGGATGAGCCCTTCGAGGCTCGCTCGGTCTTCCAGCAGGTCCTTGATCTTCTCCTCGGCGACGACCTGCCCCGACTCGGCGACGAGGATCTCGGTGACGATCCGCTGAATGTCGCTCGCTCGATCCGTCGGGAAGCCCTCGAGGATGTCGTTGATCGCTCCGGACTGGGCCTGGAGGACGCCCTCGATGAATCCGACGGCGCTCTCGGCGGCCTTGCGCTGCGCCTCGAGCGCCGCGATGGCTTCGGTGTCC
>JBICIB010000877.1:0-5707 GCA_043101415.1 Planctomycetota bacterium JB042
GTCGCCGTCCGCCCCGGGAACCCGCCCTCCGTGCCGTGCCCGGACGGCGCGGAGAGCGCGGCCCCGGCGAACAGGAGCCGCGCCGCGCCGGGACGGCGCGCGCGACCGGCGGGGAACCGCTCGGCGAGACGGTCCTCGGGCGCGTTCAGGTCGAGCAGCGTGGTCACGCCGATCGCGGCCGCGGCGGACGCGTTCAGGGTCGGGTCGACGTCGACCGGTCGATCGACGCGGCCGGCCGAACCGAAGAGGTGGACGTGCAGGTCGATCAGCCCCGGGAGGACCGTGCGGCCGCGGCCGTCGACGAGGCGGACGCCGTCCGGGACGTCGATCGACGCGCGCGGCCCGAGCTCGGCGACGACGCCGTCGCGGACCACGACGGTCCAGTCGTCGTGGTGCTCGGTCGCCGACGCGCCGGGGAAGACCCGCGCCCCGACGATCGCGAACGCCTCGCCCGCGGCCGCCGACGCGGCGAAGGAGAGGAACCATGCGGCGACGAATGCCGCCGTTTCCGCATTTCTCATCGGCACCGCCCGGCCCGATCGCGAGAATCGGGTCTCGCGACGTCCCGATCACCCTCGACATCATAGAGCAAACGGCGGTCTGCGATCGTGAACCCCATCCGAACGCTCGGCGCCCTCCGCGAGTCCGGCGCGACACCGGTCTCGGTCCGGGACGAGCTGCGCACGAACCTCCTCGCACGTCTCGAGCGGAGCGACCCGCTGTTCCCCGGCGTGATCGGGTTCGACGAGACCGTCGTCCCGCAGATCGTGAACGCGATCCTCTCCCGGCACGACTTCATCCTCCTCGGCCTCCGCGGCCAGGCGAAGACGCGCCTCCTCCGATCGCTCACCGCGCTCCTCGACGAGGCCACGCCGGTCGTCCCGGGATGCCCGCTGAACAGCCACCCGCTCGCCCCGATCGGCCGCTTCGCCCGCCGCCGCGTCGCCGAGGAGGGGGACGACCTGGAGATCGGCTGGATCCCGCGCGAGGAGCGGTACCGCGAGAAGCTGGCGACGCCGGACATCACGATCGCCGACCTGATCGGCGACGTCGACCCGATCAAGGCGGCCACCCGGCGGCTCGACCTCGACGACGAGGAGGTGATCCACTACGGCCTCGTCCCCCGCACGAACCGCGGGATCTTCGGCCTCAACGAGCTCCCGGACCTCCCGACCCGGATCCAGGTCGGCCTCCTGAACATCCTCGAGGAGAAGGACGTCCAGATCCGCGGCTTCCCGATCCGCCTCCCCGTCGACGTCCTCCTCGCGTTCACCGCCAACCCCGAGGACTACACCAACCGCGGCTCGATCATCACCCCGCTCCGCGACCGCATCGAGTCGCAGATCCACACCCACTATCCGCTGACGCTCGAGGAGGGGATCCGGATCACGCGCCAGGAGGCGTGGCTCGACCGCGGCGACGGCGCGCCGCCGGTGACGATCCCCGCGTGGTTCGAGGAGATCGTGGAGGAGACCGCGGTGCAGGCGAGGACCTCCTCGTTCGTCGACCAGAACTCCGGCGTCTCCGCCCGCATGACGATCGCCCTCGCGGAGAACCTCGTGTCGAACGCCGAGCGGCGGGCCGTGCGGCTCGGCCTCGAGCGGACCACGCCGCGCGTCTCCGACCTCTTCGCGGCGATCCCGGCCGTCTCCGGGAAGATCGAGCTCGTGTACGAGGGGGAGCGCGAGGGGCCGGTCGCGGTCGCCCGGGCGATCCTCGGCCGGGCGGTGAAGGCGGTGTTCGACCGGGTCCTCCCCGACCCGTATCGGGACGACGGCGCCTCGTCGATCTACGAACCGCTGGTGAAGTGGTTCCGGGCCGGCAACCGGGTCGAGGTCTCCGACGAGTCGGCGCCCGACGCGTACGTCGAGGAGCTGCGACGCGTGAAGGACCTCGAGTCGCTGGCGCGGAACTTCTTCCCGCTCCCGCGCGAGGACGACGAGACGCGCGGCGCGACGATGGAGCTCGTGCTCGAGGGGCTCCACCAGGCCTCCCTCCTCGGGAAGGAGGACGGGCTGCGGGGGACGCGGTACTCCGACGCCTTCGACGAGATGACGCGCGAGCTCGAGGGCGACCGCTGATGCGCGCCCGGTACGTCGCGTTCGATCCGCGCGAGCGCGCGCTCGACGAACGCCACCGCCACGCGAAGGACGTCTATCAGCACCTCCTCCTGATGGCGAACGGGGAGGTCGAGCGGGCCCTCGAGTGGCTCGAGCGGGTCGACCGCCGGCACGGGTTCTTCGACGACGCGTTCACGCTCGAGGACTTCCGCCGCCGCCTGGAGCGCGAGGGGCTGGTCGAGCGGACCCGCGGCGGCGCCCGACTGAAGCTCTCGACCGGGGGCGAGATCCGCCTCCGCCGCGACGCGTTGGAGCGGATCTTCTCGTCGCTCGCGCGCGGCGACGCCGGCGAACATCGGACCGCCGGGACCGGCCCCGGGCACGAGCGCCTCTCGGAGACCCGTCCCTGGACGTTCGGCGACGACCCGAGCGAGATCTGCGCTCGCACCACCCTCCGCAACGCGATGCGCCGCTCCGGCCCCGACCTCGAGCTCCGGGAGGAGGACTTCGAGGTGTTCGAGACCGAGGCGCGGACCGCCTGCGCGACGGTGATCGCGATCGACGTCTCGCACTCCATGACCCTCTACGGCGAGGACCGCATCACCCCGGCCAAGCAGGTCGCGCTCGCCCTGGTCGAGCTGATCCGGACCCGCTTCCCGCGGGACGACCTGCAGGTGGTGCTGTTCGGGGACGACGCGGTCGAGGTGCCGCTCGACCGCATCCCGTACGTGGGGAACGGTCCCTACCACACGAACACGCGGGAGGGGCTCCGCCTCGCGTCCCGCCTGCTCCTCCGGCGGCGGCACCCGAACCGCCAGGTCTTCATGATCACGGACGGGAAGCCGTCCGCCCTCACCGAGGACGACGGGACGATCTACAAGAACCCGTTCGGCCTCGACGACCGGGTGGTCAACAAGACGGTCGAGGAGGCCGCCGCGCTGCGGCGCCGCGGGATCGTGGTCACGACCTTCATGCTGACCGACGACCCGACCCTGGTCCGTTTCGTCGAGGAGTTCACGCGGACGAACCGCGGGCGCGCCTACTACGCCTCCGCCGACCGCCTCGGATCGTTCCTCCTCGTCGACTATCTTCGCAACCGTCGCCGGACCGTCTGAGCGCGCTTCTCTCCGGGCCGCGCCGCTCCTACGATCGGTGGGGAGTCGGAGGCGAAGCATGAACAAGGTCGTGACGACGGCGGCGGAGGCGATCCGCGACATCCCGAACGGCGCCACCCTGATGGTCGGCGGGTTCGGGCTCTGCGGCATCCCGGAGAACCTGATCCTCGCCCTCCGGGACTCGGGGACGACCGACCTGACCGTCATCTCGAACAACGCCGGGGTCGACGAGTTCGGCCTCGGCCTGCTGCTGCAGACGCGGCAGATCCGGAAGATGATCGCGACGTACGTCGGCGAGAACGAGACGTTCGAGCGGCAGTTCCTCGACGGCTCGCTGGAGGTCGACCTGGTCCCGCAGGGGACGTTCGCCGAGCGGATCCGCGCCGCGGGCGCCGGGATCCCCGCGTTCTTCACGCCGACCGGCGTCGGCACCGTCGTCGCCGACGGGAAGGAGGTCCGCGTCTTCGACGGCCGCGAGTACGTGATGGAGCGGTCCCTCCCGGCCGACTTCGCGCTCGTGAAGGCGTGGCGCGGCGACGAGGTCGGGAACCTCGTCTATCGGAAGACGGCGCGGAACTTCAACCCGATGATGGCGACGGCGGCGAAGGTGACGATCGCCGAGGTCGAGGAGCTCGTGCCGGTCGGCGCGATCGATCCGGACCAGGTCCACACGCCGGGGATCTTCGTCCAGCGGGTCCTTCGTGGCGAACGGTACGAGAAGCGGATCGAGCAGCGCACGACGCGCGCCTGAACGGCTGACGGAGGACGACGACGTGGCCCTGGACCGAGAGCAGATCGTTCGACGCGCGGCGCGGGAGCTGGAGGACGGCTTCTACGTCAACCTCGGCATCGGCATGCCGACGCTCGTCGCGAACCACATCCCCGAGGGCGTCGACATCGTGCTGCAGTCCGAGAACGGACTCCTCGGCATCGGGCCGTTCCCGACCGAGGACGAGGTCGACGCCGACCTGATCAACGCCGGCAAGCAGACGGTCACCGCGCTGCCGGGGAGCTCGTACTTCTCGTCCGCCGACTCGTTCGCGATGGTCCGGGGCGGACACGTCGACCTCACCATCCTCGGCGCGATGCAGGTGTCGCGCGACGGCGACCTCGCCAACTGGATGATCCCCGGCAAGATGGTGAAGGGGATGGGCGGGGCCATGGACCTCGTCGCCGGCGCGCGCCCGGTCGTCGTCACGATGGAGCACGTCAGCCGCAAGGGGGACCCGAAGATCCTGCCGGAGTGCACCCTGCCGCTCACCGGCACCCGGGTCGTCGACCGGATCGTCACGGACCTCTGCGTGCTCGACGTCCGCCCCGGCCGGCCGCTGCTGCTGCGCGAGGTCGCGCCCGGCGTGACGGTCGACGAGGTCCGCGCCAAGACGGCGGCGGAGCTCGAGGTCGACGGGACCCCGTCGACCATGGAGATCTGAGCGCGCCGCCGGACGTTCGACGTTGATCCGCGAGGAGAGGAACGCCCTGCTGCTGCTCGTGGCGTTCACCGGCGCCGCGAGCCTCCTCTACCTCCTCGTCCTCCGCCCGGCGCTCCGGGACGTCACGCGGCCGATCGCTCCGCGCCCGGAGGTCGAGGCGGCCGCGAGGACCGACGAGGGAAGGCCGCCGGTCGACGCCCGCCCGAAGTCCGCCCGCCGGATGCTCGGGCTCGAGGCGCTCCTCGTCGACGCGGTGACCGGACGGCCCCGGTCGGACGCGACGGTCACGGTCACGCGCGTCGACGACATCGCCGAGCCGACCGCCTCGCTCGGCGCGGACGGCGCGCTCCGCGTCGACCACCTCCCTCCGGACATCACGTTCGGCGTCGAGATCGAGTGCGACGGCTACGAGCCGCGGTCGTTCCCCCGGCTCCGCGGGGAGGCCCGCGAGGTCCTCTCGCTCGGCGTCGTCGCGCTCGAACCGCGCCGCCGGGTCCGCGTCGCCGTGCGGGACGAGGACGAGTCGCCGGTCGACCGGGCCCGGGTCTCGATCCGTCCGAGGGACGACGTCGCCCCGAGCGACGACGCCCGCGCTCGCGCGGCGCGCGTCGCCGAGGCACTCCTCCTCCCCGCCGTCGCCACGGCGGCGACCGACTCCGACGGCGTGGCGACCCTCCGCGATCTCCCGCCGCGACACGCGCTCGTGTCGATCTCGTCCGGCGAACGGCCGACGGTCGTCCACGAGGTCGACGTCTTCGCCGGGGACGTCACGGAACCGGTCACGCTCGGCCCCGGCGTGCCGTTCCGCGGCCGCGCCGTCGACCCCGGCGGGACGGCGATCCCCGGCGCCCGGGTGATCCTCGTGGAGGCGAGGGAAGGCCCCGGCCCGGGCCTCTCGGTCGCCGTCACCGACGCCGACGACGACGGCCGCTTCACCGCGCCGCGGGTCGCGCCCGTCCCCCACCACGTCTTCGTGATCGCGCCGGCACGGGCCGCGGTCGCCCTCGGCCCGTTCCCTCCCGGAGGGCGCGAGGACGTGGTCGTCGCCGTCCCCGACGGCGCGGCGATCGAGGGGACGCTCCGGAGCCGCACCGGCCGA
>JBICIB010000878.1:0-3167 GCA_043101415.1 Planctomycetota bacterium JB042
AGAAGATGGTCGGTGCGCCCGCGCTCTCGGACCGGGACGTCGCCGCGCTGGTCCAGTTCGTCGGACACCGGTTCGCGGGGCGGGACGACCTCGTCCCGGCGGAGACGGTGGCGAGGATCCGCGCCGCGACCGCCGGCCGGACCCGCCCCTGGACCGTCCCCGAGCTCCGCGCACTCGACGGCGAGGACGGGTCGTGAGCCGCCTCCGTGCCGCGGCCGCCTCGATCGCCGTCCTCCTGGGCGCGGCCGCGTGCCGCGACTCGGGGGAGCCCCCGCGAGAGGCGGCGTCCGAATCCGGCGAGCGTCGCGTCGTCCGGACCGTGAACGAGCCGCTGCGCGCGATGGCGGCGCGGATCGGCGGCGACGCGTTCGAGGTCCGGTACCCGGGGCCGGCGGACGAGGACCCGGCGTTCTGGGTCCCGGACGAGGAGGAGATCCTCGGGTACCGGGAGGCCGACCTGATCCTGCGCAACGGCGCGGGGTACGCGAAGTGGGTGGCGCAAGCGTCCCTGCCGTTCGCCCGGACGGTCGACACCTCGGCGTCGTTCGCGGAGCGACTGATCGAGGAGGCGGAAGTCGTCACGCACGCGCACGGACCGGAGGGAGAGCACGCCCACGGAGGCACGGCGTTCACCACCTGGCTCGACTACTCGCTCGCGGCGGAGCAGGCGCGGGCGGTCGAGGCGGCCCTCGCGCGGCTCCGCCCCGACCGGGCCGAGGCGATGGCGGCGCGGGCGGCGGAGGTCACGGCCGAGTTCGAGGCGCTCGACGAGAGGCTCCTCGCGGTCGACCCCGAGCGGCGGCGGTCGCCGCTGATCGCCAGCCACCCGGTCTACCAGTACCTCGCGCGCCGGTACGGGCTCGACGTCCGCTCGGTCCACTTCGAGCCGGACCTCGTCCCCGACGCCGACGGATGGGCCACCCTCGACGCGCTCCTCGCCGAACGGCCGGCCTCCTCGATGCTCTGGGAGGGGCCGCCGCACGAGGAGACCGTCCGAGGCCTCGACGAGCGGGGGATTCGAGTGGTGGTGTTCGAGCCGTGCGGTGCGCCGCCGGCGGACGGCGATTTCTTCGCGATCCAGCGCGCCAACGTCGACCGCCTGATCTCCGCCCTTCGCTGAGAGCGCGGGCGCGCCCGAGGTCTGCTACCCTCCGCCCCGATGCCGCGCGCCGACGCCGACCGACCGACGACCGTCGCCGAGTATCTCCGCCCCGCGGGCCGGCTCCGGCTGATCGCGCACCGCGGAGTGTCGGCGCGGTTTCCCGAGAACACGCTCGCCGCGTTCGAGGCGGCCGTGGCGGCGGCGCCCGACCTGATCGAACTCGACGTCACGCTCTCGAAGGACGGCGTCCCGGTCGTCCTCCACGACGCGACGCTCGATCGGACGACCGACGGGCACGGGCCGGCCCTGGAGCGGTCGCTCGCCGAGCTCGAGCGTCTCGACGCCGGGCGATGGTTCGACGCGCGGTTCGCGGGGGAGCGGATCCCGACGCTCGCCGCGGCGCTCGAGCGGATCGGGGACCGGGTGCCGGTGAACGTCGAACTGAAGGAGGAGGCGGGCGACGCCCTGGTCCGCCCCGTGGTCGAGGTCGTTCGCGCGGCGGGCGCGGAGGACCGGGTCGTCCTCTCGTGCTTCGAACCGGCACGGCTGCGGCTCGCGCGGGAGGTCGCGCCGGAGATCGCCCGGTCGTCGCTGTTCGCGCGGCGGATCCATCGGCGTCGGCCGCCCGGTGAGATCCTCGCCGAGGTCGGCGCGATCCAGCTCAGCCCGTCCCGGCGGGAGGTGACCGAGGAGATGGTCGCGGCGTGCCGCGCGCTCGGCCGCCCGGTCGCGGTCTACACGGTGAACGACCCCGTCGAGGCGCGCGCGCTCCGCGCGATCGGCGTGCACGCGGTCTTCACCGACGACGTCGAGACCCTCCGTCGCGGATTGGAGGAGGCGTGAACGAGGCGGACGAGCGCCTGGAGGCGTCGACGTTCGACGTCCTGGTCGTCGGCGCGGGCATCGCGGGCGCCGCGTCGGCGGCCGCCCTCTCCGCCGCCGGCGCGTCGGTCGCCCTCGTCGACCGCGCGGACTTCGGCGCGGGGACGAGCCAGGAGTCGTCGAACCTGATCTGGGGCGGTCTGAAGTACCTCGAGAACGGCGAGGTCGGATTGGTGTCGCGGCTCTGCGCCGCGCGGAATCGGCTCCTCGAGGCGTTCCCGACCGGCGTCCGGGAGATCCGATTCGTCGCCGCCGTCGACCGGACCGCGACCGGGTTCACGCGCTCCGCGCTCGCGCTCCTCGCCGGTGGTTGGGCGTACTGGCTGTTCGGGCGGGGGCGGACGAAGGTGCCGCGGTGGCTCGGCGAGGAAAGGCTCGGCGCGCGCGCACCGATGCTCGTCCGGGGACGGTTCAAGGGGGCGCTCGAGTACTCCGACGCCGTCCTGGCCGACCACGACGCGCGGTTCGTCTTCTCGTTCGTCCGGGAGGCGGCGCGGCGCGGGGCGATCGTGCGGAACTACCTCGAGGTCGCCGGGGCGCGCCGCGACGGAGACCGCTGGTCGGTCGACGCGGTCGATCGGGACGGAGGGGCGACCCGAACGATCCGGGCCCGCGTCCTCGTCAACGCCGCCGGGCCGCACGTCGACGCTCTGAACGCCGCCGTCGGCGTGTCGACGCGGACCCGGCTCGTCTTCTCGAAGGGGATCCACCTGATCGTCGACCGGATCGCTCCCGACGACCGGGTGCTGGCGTTCTTCGACGAGCGGGACCGGCCGTTCTTCGTCATCCCCCTCGGCGGCCGCTCCGCGATCGGGACGACCGACACGTCGGTCGAGTCCCCGACCAGGACCGTGACGGAGGACGACCGGCGGTTCCTGCTCGATCACGTCAACGCGCGCCTCGATCTCGCGGCGCCGCTGACCGAGGCGGACGTGATCGCCGAGCGCTGCGGGGTCCGAGCGCTCGCGGTGCGAGGGACGCCCGCGCCCGGCGAATCCTGGCTCGCCCTGTCACGGAAGCACGTGCTCGAGATCGACCGCGAGCGCGCGCACCTCTCGATCTTCGGCGGGAAGCTGACCGACTGCCTCCACGTCGGGGAGGAGGTCGTCGACGCGGTGCGGTCCCTCGGGGTCGCGGTCCGGCCGCCGGGCCGCTGGTTCGGCGAGCCGCCGGCGGCGCGCCG
>JBICIB010000879.1:0-7143 GCA_043101415.1 Planctomycetota bacterium JB042
CCCGGACGGCGCGGTGCCGCTGGTGAAGCTGGCGTCGGCCAGCTCCGACGCCGTGACGGAGTTCGCCGCCAGGGCCGCCGCGCTGATCGAGTCCGGCACCAGGTCGGACTCCGCGAACGTGGCCGACGCCAGCTTCACCAGCGTCACCGCGCCGTCCTGGAACGCCGCGGTGTCGCCCGCGTCGTCCGCCAGCTCCGACGCGCCGACCGAGTCCGCCGCCAGCGACGTCGCCGTCAGCGCATCGTCCGTGAACTGACCGTCCCCGAGCACGTCGGCCGCGACGTCGGCGCCGGTCAGGCTCGCGCCGACCTTCGCCGAGGTGATCGCGTTCGCCGCGATCGCCGCCGTGTCGACCGAGCCGTCCGCCAGCTCGGACGCGCCGACCGAGTCCGCCGCCAGCGACGTGGCGGTGAGGCCGTCGTCCGTGAACTGGCCGTCCCCGAGGGTGTCGGCCGCGAACTTCGCCGCCGTCACCGCCGCGTCGACGACCGCTCCGGTGTCGACCGAGTCGTCGGCCAGCTCGGAGTCCGCGATCGAGTCCGCCGCGAACGAGATCGCCGTGAGCGCGTCGTCCGCGAACGCCGCGTCGGCGAGCGTGTCCGCGAAGAAGTCGGCCGCGGTGAGCGAGCCGTCCGCGACCTTCGTGCCGTCGATCGCGTCGTCCTGGATCGCCGCGGTGTCGACCGCGTCGTTCGCCAGCTCGGACGCCGTGACCGAGTCCGCCGCCAGCGACGACGCCGTCAGCGAGTCGTCGGCGAACTGGCCGTCCCCGAGCGCGTCGGCCCAGGTCGTCTTCACGAGCGTGACCGCGCCGTCCTGGATCGCCGCGGTGTCGACCGCGCCGTTCGCCAGCTCCGACGCGCCGACCGAGTTCGCCGCCAGCGACGAGGCCGTCAGCGAGTCGTCGGCGAAGTCACCGTCGTCGAGAGCGTCGGTCAGCGTGAAGTCCGCGAGCGTCAGCGTGCCGTCCGCGACCTTCGCCGAGGTGACCGCGCCCCCCGTGAACGCCGCCGTGTCGACCGCGCCGTCCGCCAGCTCCGACGCGCCGACCGAGTCCGCCGCCAGCGACGACGCCGTCAGCGAGTCGTCGGTGAACTGGCCGTCGCCGAGGACGTCGTCCGCGAACGTCGCCGCGGTCGCCGCGCCGGCGGCGAGCTTCACCGTCGCCACCGCGCCGTCCTGCAGCGCACCCGTGTCGACCGCGCCGTCCGCCAGCTCGGACGCGCCGACCGCGTCCGACGCGAGGTCGGCCGCGCCCAGGGTGTCGGCGATGAACGCCGGCTCCCCGAGGGAGTCCGCCGCGAGCTCGTCGCTCGTGACCGCGCCCGCCGCGAACTTCGCCGTGGTGACGGCGGCGTCCGCGATCGCCGCGGTGTCGACCGCGTCGTCCGCCAGCTCGGAGGCCCCGACCGCGTCCGCCGCGATCTGCGCCGCGGTCAGCGTGTCGGCCGCGAACTTCCCGGCCTCGATCTGGCCGTTCTTGAAGTCCTTGGCCAGGATCGTGCCGTCCTGGATCTTCTTGCTCGTGATCGTCTTCGCCTCCGCGTTCGGCCCGGTCGTGAGGACCAGGCCGGCCGCGAGGGCCCAGACGATGCTGCGCGTGGAGTTCGTCTTCATCTCGTCGACCTCGCTTCCTTCGTCGTCGGTCAGAAGTTGGTGACGAGCATGAGGACGGAGCCCGTCCCCGCCTCGAGCGACTGCAGCGCCTTGCCGAGGACGACCCCCTCGCCGCGGCCGGTGTTCGGGACGAACTTCATCGCGTGCCCCGGCGTGCCGGACGTGGTCAGGAGATCGCCGACCTGGATCGGCCCGTTCTCGGTCGACACCTTGACCGGGACCCGGCCCGCCAGCGCGACGGCCGTCCGCGGGAGCGCCTCGACCTGCGCCTCGATCTGGATCCGCAGCTCGCTCGCCGTCGCGAGGTCGCCGCGGGACCGCGCCTCGCGCTCCGCCGCGACGAGCTCGGGGAAGTAGACCTCGTCCGAGAACGCGCCGCCCAGGACGATGCCCGGCTCGGTCGTCACCACGCCGACGACGGCGCCCTCGTAGGCGCGCCGCGACTTGACGACGCTCCCCGGCACCGACGGGTCGTCGATGGCGACGACGACGTCGCCCGCCTCGACCTCGTCGGTCGTCGGGAAGTACTCGGCGATGTCGAACGTCTGGCTGCCGGAGATCGCGGTCCCCTTGTGGTCGATGTTGCCGTTCTCGTTCACGCGGAACAGGCCCTCGGTGCCGGTCGTGGTGACGTGGCGCACCTCGAACGTGGCGATCGGGAGGATGTCCGCGTCGTCGGCGTCGTCGTCGATCAGCATCTGGACCGAGCCGGCGCTCTGGATCGTGGTGCCGCCGACCACGAGGCCGCCGAGGCGGAGGCCGTCGGTGAAGCCGGTGGTGACCCACGCCGCGTCGGTCGAGTTGACGTCGACCCAGCCGATCGTGCCGTCCTGGATCTTCGACGACGTGACGGAGTTCGGCTGGAGCGCGGCCGCGTCGACCGCGCCGTCCGCCAGCTCGTCCGCGCCGACCGAGTTCGAGGCGAGCGAGGCCGCGGTGAGCGAGTCGTCGACCACGAACGAGTCGTCGATGAACTCCCCGGAGAGCTTCGCCCCGGTCACCGCGCCGTCCTGGATCGCCGCCGTGTCGACCGCGTCGTCCGCCAGCTCGTCCGCGCCGACCGAGTCGGAGGCGAGCGAGTCGGCGGTCAGCGAGTCGTCCGCGACCTTCGTGTCGTCGACGATGTCCGCGCCGAGGTCGGCGCCGGTGAGCGACCCGTCCTGGATCTTCGCGCCGGTCACGGCGTCGGCCTGGATCGCCGCGGTGTCGACCGCGTCGTCTGCCAGCTCGCTCGCCGTCACCGAGTCCGCCGCGAGGGAGGCCGCGGTGATGCTGTCACCCGCGAAGTTCGCGTCCGTGATCGTGTTGGCGGCCAGCTTCGCGCCGGTGACCGCCGCGTCCTGGATCGCCGCCGTGTCGACCGCGCCGTCGCCGAGCTCGCTCGCCCCGACCGCGTCCGCGGCGAGCGACGAGGCGGTCAGCGCGTCGTCCGTCACCTGGGCGTCGCCCAGCACGTCCGCCGCGAAGTCGGCGGCCACGAGCGTGCCGTCCTGGACCTTCGCGGAGACCACCGCGTCGTCCTGGATCGCCGCCGTGTCGACCGCGTCGTTCGCCAGCTCGCTCGCCGTCACCGAGTCGGCGGCCAGGGACGACGCCGTCAGCGCGTCGTCCGTCACCTGGCCGTCGCCCAGCACGTCCGCCCCGACCTTCGCCGCGGTGACCGCGCCGTCCTGGATCGCCGCCGTGTCGACCGCGCCGTCCGCCAGCTCGCTGGCGGTGATCGCGTTCGGCGCGACCGAGATCGCGGTGAGGGAGTCGTCCGCGACCTGGCCGTCGGCGAGGGTGTCCGCCGCGAGGTCGAGCGCGGCGAGCCCGCCGTCGACGACCTTCGCCCCGGTGACCGCGTCGGCCGCGATCGCCGCGGTGTCGACCGCGCCGTCCGCCAGCTCGCTCGCCCCGACCGAGTCCGCCGCCAGCGAGGCCGCCGTCAGCGCGTCGTCCGTCACCTGGCCGTCGCCCAGCGTGTCCGCCGCGACCTTCGCCGCCGTGACCGCGCCGTCGGCGATCGCCGCGGTGTCGACCGCGTCGTCCGCCAGCTCGCTCGCCCCGACCGAGTCCGCCGCCAGCGAGGCCGCCGTCAGCGCGTCGTCCGTCACCTGGCCGTCGCCCAGCGTGTCCGCCGCGAGGTCGGCCGCGGTGAGCGTCCCGTCGAGGACCTTCGCCGCCGTCACCGCGTCGTCGGCGATCGCCGCGGTGTCGACCGCGTCGTTCGCCAGCTCGCTCGCCCCGACCGAGTCCGCCGCCAGCGAGGCGGCCGTCAGCGCGTCGTCCGTCACCTGACCGTCGCCCAGCGAGTCCGCCGCGACCTTCGAGGCGTCGACCGCGTTCGCGGCGAGCTTCGCGGTGGTGACCGCGGCGTCCTGGATCGCCGCGGTGTCGACCGCGGCGTCCGCCAGCTCGCTCGACCCGACCGAGTCCGCGGCCAGCGAGGTCGCCGTCAGCGCGTCGTCGGTCACGTTCGCGTCGGTCAGCGTGTCCATCGCCAGCTTCGCCGACGTCACCGCCCCGTCCTGGATCGCCGCCGTGTCGACCGCGGCGTCCGCCAGCTCGCTCGAGCCGACCGAGTCCGCCGCCAGCGACGAGGCCGTCAGGGCGTCGTCCGTCACGTTCGCGTCGGTCAGCGTGTCCGCGGCGAGCTTCGCCGTCGTGACCGCCCCGTCCTGCAGCGACGCCGTGTCGACCGCGTCGTCCGCCAGCTCCGCCGCGCCGACCGCGTCCGCCGCGATGTCGGCGGCGGTCACGCTGTCGGCCTGGACGTGCGACGAGTTCACCGCGTCCGCCGCGATCTCGGTCGCGGTGACCGCGCCGGCCGCGATCTTCGCCGTGGTGACCGCGCCGTCCTGGATCGCCGCCGTGTCGACCGCGCCGTCCGCCAGCTCGCTCGCGCCGATGGCGTCGGCCGCGATCTCGTTGGCGGTGAGCGTGTCGGCCGCGACCTTCGCCGCCTCGATCGCGCCGTCGGCGATGTCGACGTTCTTGATCGTGCCGTTCTTGATGTCCTTGCTCGTGACCTTTGCGGCGTCGGCCGGCGCGGCGAGCGCACACGCCAGCCCGACCACGATGGTGGCGCGGGCGAAGAGCTGCTGCGAAACGTTCATTCCCATCCTCAGGGTCGGGGGTTTGCGGACCGTCGAGCGGGGCGGCACCCCGGTCGCTGGATTCCCTCTTCCACGGGCGTCGGCCGGACCCCACCTCGGAGCCGGCCACTCGTCCCGGTCGTTCGACGGGATCGAAGAACCGGCTTGAGCCAAAAAGGGCGCCCGCGCGGCGCCGGGCCGGATCGCGCGAGGAACGGCTCAAGCCGGAGCCGCGGCCGGCCGATGAGTCCGGCGGGTTCCCGCGGCCGACCACCGAATCGTCGGCCCCGTCCACGCATCCGCCGGAGGAGAGACGATGCTCTCGATCGTGACCGCCGCCCTGCTCTCGATTCCCGCCGCGCCCGCCGTCGGCCCGGCGCTCCCCGCCCCGCCGCCGCGCCGGACGCTCGCCGCGCTCGAGGTCCGGGGGGCCGAGGCGATCCGCTTCGAGCTGGCGTCGCCGCGCCTCGACGAGGGGGAGCTGGAGAAGGTCGTGGCGACCCCGAAGCTGCGCCAGGCGCTGAACCGGGAGCACCTCGACGCCATCGGCGCGGTCCGGACGACCGCGCCGTGCGTGATCGGAGGCCTGCTGGTCGAGCCGGGGCTCTACCGCGCCGGCGCCGCCTTCGACCCCCGCGGAACGCTTCAGCTGACCCTCGCCGACGAGACCCGCCGCCTCCGCATCCCGTTCCCGGGGACGAGCGGTGAGCCCCACGTCCCCCAGCTCTCCGTGGCGTTCCTCTCCGGCGCCGAGGTCGAGGCGTTCACGCTCGAGCTGCGGTTCGGTTCGTTCCGGGGAACGGCGGACCTCACCTTCGCGCCCGACGAGGTGGTCACGGGGATGAACAACCTCGCCTGGGAGCTCCTGAGCGCGGACGACGGCTCGCGGGCGGCGCGGACCGAGGCGCTCCGCCTCGCGCGGCGGGCGAACGAGCTGACGGGCGGGACGGTCGCCGGCATCCTCGACACGCTCGCGCTGGCGCAGTTCGAGAACGGCGAGGTGGAAGGCGCGATCGCCACCCAGCGTCGCGCGATCGCGGCCGCGGGGTCGGGCGACGAGGAGACCCGCGCCGCCCTCGAGGCGCAGCTCGACCGGTTCCGGACCGCGTCGACCGACGGCTGACCGACGGCGGGCCGACCGGCGCGTTCAGCGCAGCTCGATCTCGATCCCGTTCGAGTCGACGAACGCGCCGCCCCCGCCGTCGCAGATCGCCTGCGTCGTGACCACGACTCCCGCCACTCCCGGCGGCACGGGGAACGAGTTCTGCCAGACGCCCGCGCCGGCGCCGACGCCGGGGAGCGTGTGGAGGATCATGAGGAACGGCGGCCCGACCAGGAGCGCGCAGCCGCCGGCCATCGGCGTCTCGAGGTCGGAGGTCCCGAAGAAGAACCCGACCGCCGCGCCCCCCGGCCCGTGCTTCAGGTCGATGTTCACGACGCCGCCGGCCGTCGTGTCGCCGGTCCACCGGTAGTCCGTCCGGAACCCGCCCGGGCCCGGACAGCGCGCCCGGCCGTACGTTCGGATCGCGCAGGCGGAGTTCGGCGCGCCCGGCGTCCGCGGCGCCAGGGCGTTCGCCTGGTCGTCGAAGTCGAGGAACGACGCGCACCACTTGGCCGGGAAGTCTGCCGCCCGGAACGCCCCGGCGGGGAGGAACGCCCCGTCCGGCCCGACCGTGGTCGCGCCGTCGTACGTCCGGTCTCCCCCGGTGAACACGGCCGGCTCGACCAGCGCCACCGCGTCGACGATCGTCCCGAACGACGCGAGCGACGTCACCCCGTCCCCATCCGGATCGACGTTCGTCCCGACGAGCGCCGCGATCGCTCCTGGCGTCGCCGCATGCACCAGCACGTACGTCGACGTCCCGTTCTCCAACGCGTCCTGCGCCCCGAGGTCGAGGTCCCGCGCCGCCACCCCGCTGTCCCCGAGCACGAAGTATCCGTCGGCGGGGACGACGTGGGCGCCGAGATCGAACGCCGCGTCGAGCGTCCCGGCCCCCGCCCCTTCCCCTTCGATCGCCGCGAGCACGTAGCCGGCCAGCGAGACGCCCGGCGTCCCGACCAGCTCGATCATCTCCCGGTCGTCGACCCCGGAGTGGCTGACGTACAGCTCGTTGATCCGCAGCGCCGCGGGGTCGGCGGCGACGAGGGCGAGGAGGAGGGGGAGGGCGAGGGGGGACGCCATGGCGAGGACCCGGAAACGGGGGAGGGGGACGGGCCAGTGTAGCCGGAGCCGGAAGGCCGGAGACCGGGCGAGGCTCGGTACGATCGTGGGCGGCGGGGCCTCCTGCGGTTCGACCGACCGATCGCCGCGGGGTGCGGCTCATGCCGACGCGCCCCCGATTCCGACAGGTACGAACCCATGGACCCGGGCCCGGTCGTCTGAACATGAGCAAGAAGTCGTCACGAAACGGAAGCCGCCGCAAGGACCGATCCGAGCCCGAGGGCGCCG
>JBICIB010000880.1:0-3944 GCA_043101415.1 Planctomycetota bacterium JB042
GGATCGGACGACGTGGAGCGGCGCGCGGTGATCGTCCGATCCGACGCGCACCGGACGCGCCGCGGCCAGGGCGAGGAGGACGACCGCCGCCGCCCGCAGCGAGGCGAACCGCGGGTCCTCGATCCTCCGCGGCAGGAACCACGCCAGCGGCGCGAGCAGGGCGAGCGACAGGAAGCCGGGCTGGAGGAACTCGATCACGGCATCCTCCCCGTCCGGTGCAGCCACCACTCGAGCGCCAGTCCCAGCGCCGCGACGAGGAGGAGCCAGGTCGCGAGATCGACGCCGCGCGAGGGCCGCTCCTCCGCCGCGTTCGAACGGAGCGGGTCGTCCGCGCCCGCGAGCCGGGCCCCGGCGGCGGGAAGGACCGCCGCGACCGGGGCCCCGCGCTCGTCCGCGTACCGGCCGGCCCGCCGCGGCACGACGTCGAGCCCGCCCGCGTCGAGGGTCCGCCCGGCCGCGTCGACGAGTCGCGTCACGCCGTCCAGCGGCGCGCCGGCGACGACCTCCGCCCGCAGCGGCGGCCGATCGGCGAGCCAGCGGACGGTCCGCGACACGAAGACGGGGAGCGAGCGCGACCCGAGGAGCCCGCGTTCCGGGGAGAGCAGCGATTCGCCGGCCACGACGCCGCGCACGGCGCCCGGTTCGACGACGAGAACGATCGGCCGGCCGGAGGCGGCCGCGAGGGCGTCCGCGTCGAGCTCGGCGAGTCCGAGGTCGTCGACGCGCCGGCGCAGGTCGGCGTCCGTCCCGGCGCCGGCCGCGACGCGGTCCCGCGCCACGAAGGTGCCGACCGTCGCGTCGTCCGGGACGAACGTCAGCCGCGCCGGTCCCGCGCCGTCCGCCAAGGGCGCGGAGACGGCGCGCTCGATCACGACCTCCGGCGCCCCGTCCGGAGCGACCCGCTCGACGGCGAGATCGGCGGCGAGCCACGGTCCGAGCACCGCCTCGAGCGACGGGTCGAGCGACACCCGCACCGGAGTCCGGTCCGGCAGCGCGATCTCGCGGGCGCTCGCCGGCACCCCCTCGATCGAGGCGCGCACGACGCCGCCGCGGGCCGGGACGTCGCGCACGACGAGGGTCCCCCTCCCGTCGCCCGACTCCCGTGGCGTCGCCGTGGGTTCGGCCGGCGCCCCGTCGAGGCGGAGCGCGTCGAGCGCCGCCGCTCCTCCCTCGACCGAGACGAGGAGATCGACCGCGGTCCAGTCGCCGGACGCCGCCTCCGACGCCCCGAGCGCGACGACCCGCGGCCTCGGCGGCGGCGTCCCACCACCCGCCGGGCCGCCGCGCGAGACCTCCATCCCCTCCGGGAGGAACGCGAGCGCCTCGGCCCGGACCGGCGCGTCGCCGAAGACGACGACCGACGTCGACGGCGCCCCCTCCGACCGGGCGATCTCCAAGAGCGTCTGCTCGACCGACGGGGGGGACGCCTCCGGCCGGAGCCCCTCGAGCCGCCGCGCCAGCAGGGCCGCCGACTCCCCGTGCCGCAGGAGCGTCGTCTCCCCGGCGCCGCACGCGAGGACCGTCGTCCGCCCCTCGGGGAACGCCGCGGCCGCCTCGACGAGCGCCTCCGCCGCCCGGCCGAACCGCCCTTCGACGCGCATCGGCGCCGAGGCGTCGAGCAGCAGGACGAGCCTCCGTCCGGTGCGGTCGTCCTGCCGCGGGCCCGCGACGACGGTCCAGAGGAGCGCGGCGAGCGCGAGCACGAGCAGGTACGCCCAGGGGTGGCGGAACCGCCGGACGAGTTCCCGCGCCCGCGCCTCCTCGACCGCCTCGCGCCAGAACATCGTCGTCACGACCGGGACGTCGCGGTGGCGGACGCGGAGCCGCTGCAGCGCGAACAGGAGTCCGGCGAGAACGACGAGCCCGGCCGCGAACGCGCCGGCGGAGAGGAACGTGAGGCTCATACCGCCAGCGCCCCCGCCTCGAACAGCCGCGCGAGCTGCGCCGCCACGTCGCCGTCCGCGTCGAGCCGCAACAGACCCGCGCCGCGCGAGCGCGCCAACCCGCTCAGCCCGTCCTCGAACCGGCGGTAGGCGTCCCGGTACCGCTGCCGCACCGCCGCGGTGACCGACACGTCCTCGGTGGCGCCGGTCTCGCAGTCGACGAGGCGGACGTCCCCGTCGACCGTCGGCGCGGCGTCGCCCGTCCGGACGAGCTGCACGAACAGCAGCCGGTGCCGCAGCCGCTTCGCCGCCGCCGCGATCGCCGGGACGCCGGCCGGGTCGAAGAAGTCGGAGATCAGCACGACGAGTCCCGACCGGAGGCGCATCCCCTCGAACCGCCGGAGCGACCGCCCGAAGTCGGTCGGTCCGCCGGGGGAGAGCGCGGCGAGCGCGTGGGCGAACCGCATCCACCGCCCCTTCCCCGAGCGCGGCCGCTCCGCCACCGTCAGGTCGTCGGAGAACGGGAACAGCCCAACCGAGTCGTGCTGCCCGAGCGCGATCGCGGCGAGCGCGAGGGCGCAGCGGAGGCCGGCGCGCGCCCGCGGCGGATCCTCCAACCAGAGCGACGCCGACACGTCGGTCAGGAGGTGGACGGGGAGGTCCTCCAGCTCCTCGAACTGGCGCAGGAAGACGCGGCCGAGCCGGCGATAGATGTTCCAGTCGACCCCGCGCAGGTCGTCGCCGGGGACGTACGGCCGGTAGTCCTTGAACTCGATCCCCGCGCCCCGGTCGTCCGACCGCTGCTCCGCGGGGCGGCCTCCCCGGGGGACGCGCCGCGCCACGATGCGCAGCCGCTCGACCGCCTCGAGGAAGGCCGGGTCGAACAGCTCGTCGAAGGGGAGCGGGCCGCGGCTCATGCCTCGGGGTCGCCCTCCGGCCGCACGTGGTCGAGCACCGCCGCGACGATGCGATCGGCGGTGACGCCCTCCGACTGCCCGCGGAAGTTGACGAGCACGCGATGCCGCAAGACGTCCGGCGCGGCGGCGCGGACGTCGTCGGTCGAGACCGCGAACCGGCCGGCCCGGAGCGCGCGGACCTTCCCGGCGAGGAGGAGACCCTGCGCACCTCGCGGGCTGGCGCCGAGGAGAACGTCGTCGTTCACGACCGGCGGGGCGTGGTCGTTCCCCGGCTGGGTCGCGAGGACCAGCCGGACCGCGTGCTCCTGGGCCCGGCGCGGCACCGGGACCGCTCGGACCGTCTTCCGGAGCGCGAGGACGTCCTCCCCGCTCGCCACCTTCGCCACCGCCGCCTCGTCGGTGCCGGTCGTCCGGTCGAGGATCGCGTGGACCTCGCCCTCCCCCGGGTAGCCGACGACGAGCTTGAACAGGAACCGGTCGAGCTGCGCCTCGGGGAGCGGATACGTCCCCTCCTGCTCGACCGGGTTCTGGGTCGCCATCACGCAGTACGGTTCGGCGAGCTCGATCGTCCGTCGGCCGACGGTGATCTGCTTCTCCTGCATCGCCTCGAGGAGCGCCGACTGGGTCTTCGGCGTGGCGCGGTTGATCTCGTCCGCCAGCACGAGGTTCGCGACGAGCGGCCCCTCCTGGAACCGCAGCTCGTGGCCGCCCCCCTCGGTGTCGACGAGGATCGACGTCCCCTGGATGTCGGCCGGCATCATGTCGGGCGTGAACTGGATCCGGGAGAACGAGAGATCGACCGCCCGCCCGAGCGTCCGGACGAGGAGCGTCTTGCCGAGCCCCGGCACCCCCTCCAGCAGGACGTGCCCGCCCGCGAGCAGCGCGGTCAGCACGCCCTCGACGACGTCCGTCTGGCCGACGATCGCCCTTCCGACCTCGTCCCGGATCGCCCGGTCGACCTCGCGGAAGCGCGCGGCCTCCGCCTCGGCCCTCGCCGCGTCTGCGGTCATGGTTCTCCTCTCTCCGCGGCGCGGAGCCGCGCGGTGTAGTCGATCAGCAGTCGCCGCAGCCACGGCGGGACCTCCGGCCGCGCGATCGGTCCGATCGGCGCGGAGCGTCGCGCGGGCGACGGCGCCTCGGGCGG
>JBICIB010000881.1:0-10992 GCA_043101415.1 Planctomycetota bacterium JB042
GGAGGGCGTCGAGCCGGACCAGGCGCGCCACGACGCCGGCGTCCCCGCGCCGGCGCGCGTCGTCGACGTCGACGCGGTCCTCGGCGACGTGGAGGTGGACGACGGTCCCGTGCGCGCGGGCGAGCTCCCCCGCCTCGGCGAGCGTCTCGTCCGACACGGTGAAGCCGGCGTGGACGCCGACGACCCCGCGGACGAGCGGGCGGTCGTTCTCGACGAGGAACCGGGCGCATTCGGCGAGTCCGCGCCGCGCCTCGTCCCGGCCGCCGTTCCGTTCGGTCGCGCCGTAGGTCAGGACCGACGGCATCCCGAACTCCTGGCAGGCGTCGGCGAGGACGTCGAGCGAGCCATCGACGCACCCGGGCGATTCGTGGTGGTCGATCAGCCCGACCGTGCCGAGACGCCGCGCCTCGAGGAGGTAGCGCCGCGCCGCCGCCCGGAGGGAGTCCCGATCGAGCGCGCGGTCGAGGCGCCACCAGATCCGCTCGAGGATCTCCGGGAAGCTCTCCGGCGCCGGCGCGGGCGCGGGCATCCCCAGCGGGGCGAGCCCGCTGTAGAGGTGCGTGTGCGCGTTGACGAACGCGGTCACGACGACGGCGACCGGCCGCGGATCTTCCCGACCGACAGCGCGCGCGCGGCCGCGGAGTCCTTCATCGGAAGCGTCGTCCGGCGCACCCCGTCGAATCGGGCGAGCGCTCCCGCCACCGCCGCCGCCGTCGGCACGAGGCCGATCTCGCCGACCCCCTTCGCCCCCCACGGCCCCTCGGGCTCCGGGTCCTCGACCAGGATCACGTCGACCGCCGGCATGTCGCGCGCCCGCAGCACCCCGAGCTCGCGCAGCCTGGTGGTGACCGGCCGGCCGTCCTCGCACGGGAGCTCCTCGGTCAGCGCGTACCCGAGCCCCATGTGGACCGACCCCTCGATCTGCCCCTCGCAGAGCGCCGGGTTGATCGCCCGACCGACGTCGTGCGCGGCGACGACCCGCTCGACGCGCCCCTCCGGATCGAGCAGCACGACCTGGGTCGCGAATCCGAACGCGGTGTGGGTCTTCACCTTCGCCGTCGGCGCGCCGGGGGCCGTCGTGTCGTCGATCAGGACGTCGGCCGCGAACACCTCGCCGGCGAGCTCCGCGAGCGGTCGCCCCGCGTCGAGGGCGGCGCGCAGCTTCTCCGCCGCGCTCTTCACGGCGCGGCCGCCGAACAACGTCGCCCGCGAGCCGGTCGTCTGGCCGCAGCCGAGCGCGAACGTCGCGTCGACCTTCGGCCGGAACGTCGACGCGGGGAGGCCGGTCGCCTCCGCCGCGCACTGGGCGAGCACGGTCAGGAGTCCCTGCCCCATCTCCGTGTAGCCGTTGTAGAGCGAGACCGTGCCGTCCTCCTCGACGACGAGCCGCGCCTTCCCCCACTCCGCCGCCCCGTTGCCGATGCCGCTGTTCTTGATGCCGCACGCGATGCCGACCGCGCGCCCGGCGGCGAGCGCCTCGCGGTAGACGTCCTTCACCGCGCGGAGCGTCTCCTTCAACCCGACCGACTTCTCCAGCACCTGGCCCGTCGTGAACGAGTCGCCGACCTCCAGCGCGTTCCGGTCGCGGATCTCCCACCCGTCGAGCCCCGCCTCCTCCGCGAGCAGGTCGACGCACCCCTCCATCGCGAAGTGCGCCTGGTTCGCCCCGAACCCGCGCATCGCCCCGCACGGCGGGTTGTTCGTGTACGCGGCGACCGCCTCGACGTCGACGTTCGGGACGTCGTAGGGGCCGCACGCGTGCCCCGCCGCCCGCTCGAGCACCTTCGCGCCGACCGAGGCGTACGCGCCGGAGTCGCCGAGCATCCGCGCCCGCACCGCGGTCAGGCGGCCGTCGGCGTCGCAGCCGACCTCGTACTCCATCGTGATCGGGTGCCGCTTCGGGTGGAGGCGGATCGACTCCTCGCGGCTGAGGGTCACGCGCACCGGCCGCCCGGTCATCCGGGCCAGGAGCGCCGCGTGCGGCTGGATCGAGAGGTCCTCCTTGCCGCCGAACGCGCCGCCGTTCGGGACGAGCTCGACGAAGACGTCCTCCTCCTCGACGCCGAGGAACCGCGCGACCTGCGCCCGGTCGTCGAACACCCCCTGCCCCTGCGACCAGAGGTGGAGGCGGCCGTCGTCGCGCGGCGCGGCGAGCGCGCTCTCCGGTTCGAGGAAGAGGTGTTCGATCCGTTGCGTCCGCCACGTGCCGCGGACGACGTGCGCGCTCTCCTCGAGCGCCTTCGCCGCGTCGCCGCGCACGACGCGGGTCCGCGAGAGGACGTTGTCGTGCTTCGGGTTCACCCGCGGCGCGTCCGCCTCGACCGCGCGCGCCGGGTCGACCACCGGAGGGAGCGGCTCCGCCTCGACCCGCACGAGCGCCGCGGCCTCCCGGGCGGTCCGGGCGTCGACGGCGGCGACGCAGGCGAGGACGTCGCCGACGCAGCGCGCCTCCTCTCCCTCCGCCACGAACCCCGGCCAGTCCCGTTCGATCAGGCCGTACCAGCGCTCGCCCGGCACGTCGGCCGCCGTCGCGACCGCCACCACGCCGTCGAGCGCGGCGGCGGCGGAGGTGTCGATGCGCGTGATCCGGGCCCGCGCGTGCGGCGAGAGGACGACGGCACCGTGCAGGAGGCCGGGCGGGGCGAGGTCGCAGACGAACGGCCGCTCGCCGAGGGTCAGCGCGCCTCCGGCGACGCGCGCGACCCGCTCGCCGACCCCGCCGTCGGGGAGGGCCGGGACCGCGGCGTCCCCGCGCCGCGCGGCGGCGTACAGCTCGATCGCGTCGAGGATCTTGACGTACCCGGTGCATCGGCAGAGGTGGACGTCGATCCCCTTCGCGATCTCCGCCCGGGTGGGACGCGGGTTCCGCTCGACCAGGTGACGGGCGCGGAGCGCGAACCCCGGGATGCAGAAGCCGCACTGGAGGCCGGCCGTCGCCACGAACGCTTCGGCGAGGAGCCGGCGGTCCTCCTCCGGCACGCCCTCCAGGGTGACGACCTCCTGGCCGTCGGCCCGCGTGGCGGGGACGGCGCAGGTGGTGAGCGGCTTCCCCCCCACCAGGGCGAGGCAGCAGCCGCACTGGGCCTGCGGGGCGCAGCCGTCCTTCGTCGACGTGATCGCGAGCCGCTCCCGGAGCGCCTCGAGCAGCGACTCGTCCGGAGCGACCTCGAGCTCCCGTCCCTCGCCGTTCAGCACGAGCCGGATCGTCTTCACCACTTCGCCGCCTCCATCACGGGGAGCGCCTGGTCGAGCGCGCGTCGATCATACGCCCCCGATTCCCGGCCGCGCCGGGAACCGACCGGCCGGCGGCGCCGTTCCCGGTCCCGCCGACGGCTCTCCGAGGACGAGACCCGCCGGCGGGCACCCCCGGAAGGATGGACTCCATGGCTCGATTCGCTCGTCTGACGCTCCCTCTCGTGCTGATCGCCGGCACGGCCTCGGTCGCGCCGGCCGCCCCCGTCGGTCGCGGCGGCCCCGAACTCGCGGACCTGCTCCCCGAGGAGACGCTCCTCTACCTGTCGGCGGACGCGAGGGCGTTCCAGACCGGCCTCCGGTCGCTCGGGATCTCCGGGCTGCTCCGCGACCCGGAGGTCCGGGACTTCCTCGCCCCGCTGGTCGACGAGGTCGGCGGCGTCGATCCGGCCGACCCGATCGGCGCGCTCGTCGACTCCCTCTCCCTCTCGGAGTGGATCCGGGGCGAGGCGGGAATCGGCGTGGTCGGGCTGACCCTCCATCTCCGGGACGGGACGCCGCTCCGCGTCTCCGCCGCCCACCCGATCACCGCGCGGCTCCTCCACGAGCTCGCCTCGAACCCGGACCAGGGCCCCCCGATCGCGCGGGTCGCCCTCGACTTCCTCGCCTCCGTCGAGCCCGGTCCGGCGCTCCGCGGAATCGTCGACGGGTTCCTCCGCGATCCGCCGCCCGGCGTCGAGGTCGGCCGGGTGCACATGAACGGCCAGTCGGTCACGGCCGTGAACGTCGCCCTCGAAGAGGGCCTCGCCACCACGATCTACGCCGATCTCGCCGGAGACCGCTGGCTCGTCGCCGGCGACCAGGACCGGCTCGGCGTCGCCATGACCGGCGGCCCGGGGTCGCCGCTCGTCGAGTCGTCCTCGTGGACCGGGTTCTCGTCCCGGCTGAAGAGCCAGGGGAACGTCCTGTTCGCGTTCGCGGACGTGGCGAAGGGGCTCGGCATCGTGCGGAACTGCATCCCGCCCATCGTCCTGGAAGAGGCGTCGATCCTCGGCGTCGACGGCCTGACCGGGGTCGGCCTCGGCGTGTCGATGACCGGCGGCGGGGTCCGGGAGTCGATCCTGCTCGGGTTCGACGGCGACCCGCAGGGGGTCCTCTCCCTGCTCGACGCGTTCGGCGGCGGTTTCCCGGCCCTCGCCGACGCGCCGGCCGGCACCACCGCGTTCGTGGGGGCCCGGTTCGACGCGACGACGCTCCTGGCGCGGGTCGAGACGCTCCTGCAGCGGATCGCGCCGCGGCTCGACCGGTCGTTCCTCGCCGACCTCCGGATGGGAGGACCGGGCGGCCACGACCTCCTGAGCGAGGTCCTCCCGGCGATCGGGAGCGACCTGTCGATCACCGTGTCGCCCCCGCGGAGCGGGCTCCTCCCCGACCTCGTCTTCTCGGTCGGAGTGCGCGACCACGAGAAGTTCGAGCGGCTGCTCTCGACGGCGCGTTCGATGGCGGCGTCCGAGGGAGGCGCGCACATCAAGCCGCTCCCTCTCCGCGACGGGCCGCCGGGGTTCGTGGTCGAGCTCGACGACGCGCCGGTCCAGCCGTCGTTCGTCGTGCGCGGCGACCGGCTGTACGGCTCGGTCAGCCCGCTGTCGCTGAAGGGCTACCTCCACCGTCACCTCGACGCGCCGGACCGCCGGACGCTCTCGTCGACCGACGGCGAGCTCCTCTCGGTCGTCGATCTCGTGACGGGCGGGCGGACCGAGCTGCCGACCCTCCTCGTCGCGGTCGACCTCGAGCGCTCCATCCCGTACCTGTACGACACGTTCGCGCCGTTCCTGCCGACGGCGCTCGCCGAGAGCGGCCTCGACCTCGACGCCGCGCTCCTGCCGCTCTCCGACACCCTGCAGCCGTACTTCACGGGAATCGCGGTCGCCGTCTCCCGGGGGGACGAGGGCGTGTCGATCGACCTGTTCACCCCGACCGGCGTCCTGCCCCTCGGTGCCGCGGCCGTGGCGCTCGACGAGATGTCGAGGAGCGGTCCTGGCGCGCAGAGCAGCGTGAAGGCCGACGTCCGGCGGGAGGGAGAGCCGGACTGAGGTGCGAGGGCGGATCGGCGGGCGCGGCGCTCGGCTCCTGGCGCCCGCCTCGGCCGCTCTCCTCCGGCGGGAAACCGCCCGGGGACTTGACAAGGTCCGATTCTAGACCTAGTCTAAGCCCCATGACGTTCGACGCCGCCCAGCTCCTCCGGTCCCACGGCATCCAGGCCTCGGCCCATCGGGTCGCCGTGGCCGAGTACGTGCTCGCGACCGGCGACCATCCGTCCGCGGACCTGGTCTGGAAGACGGTGGCGACGACGTTCCCGCAGATCTCCCGGGCGACGGTCTACAACACGCTCAACCTCTTCGTGGAGAAGGGGTTGCTCCGCCAGCTCGTGCTCGCGGAGGGGAAGGTCGTGTTCGATCCGAACACCGAGGCCCACCATCACTTCGTGGACGAGGAGAGCGGCGAGATCACGGACGTGCCGTGGGAGGCGCTCGACGTCCGTCGCGTCGAGGAGCTGACCGACCTCGAGGTGAACGAGTACCAGGTCGTCCTGCGGGGTCGCCGCCGGACCTGACCCTCTTTTTTCGACAGACTCTAGACGCAGTCCAACTCTGGAGAGTATCGATATGAGCACCGTCGGACGCCCGTTCCCCCCCTTCCGTCTCCCCGCCTGCGTGTCGCGCGACCCGGGGTGCGAGTTCGCGGACGTGTCGTCGGACTCCGACCCCGGGAAGTGGAAGGTGATCTTCTTCTGGCCGATGGACTTCACGTTCGTCTGCCCGACCGAGATCGCCGAGTTCGGAGCGCGCCACGCCGAGTTCGCCGAGCGGGACGCCGTCGTCTACGGGGTCTCCACCGACTCCCGCTACGTCCACCTCGCCTGGCGCGAGCAGCACCCGGCGCTGAAGGACCTCCCGTTCCCGATGCTCGCCGACGTGAAGCGGGAGCTCTCGGAGGCGCTCGGCATCCTCGACCCGAACGAGGGGGTCCCGCTCCGCGCGACGTACGTCGTCGACCCGGAGGGGACGATCCGCTTCGTGTCGGTGAACGACCTCTCGGTCGGCCGGAACGTCGGCGAGGTCCTCCGCGTCCTCGACGCCCTCCGGACCGGCGGGCTCACGCCGTGCGGCTGGTCGGCCGGCGAGCCGACGCTCACCCCCTGAACCGGGCCGATCGCACCGAACCACTCGAAACCGAACGTCCGGGCCGCCCCGGACGCACGCCTGACGGAGAGAAGACCATGAACGGCACCCTCACCTCGAAGCTCCCCTATTCCACCCCCAGCCCGCTCGCCGAGGCGGACCGCGATCGGGTCGTCGACGCCCTGAACCAGCTCCTGGCCGACGGCCTCGACCTCCATGCCCGCCTGAAGATGGCGCATTGGAACGTCCGCGGCCCGCTCTTCCCGACGCTCCACCCCCTGTTCGAGCAGCTCGCCGACGGGCTCGCGCTGCAGAACGACGCGGTCGCGGAGCGCGCGGTGACGCTCGGCGGCCTCGCCCGCGGCGGCCTTCGGACGGTGACCGCCGAGTCGAGCCTCGGCGCCGAGCGCCCCGAGGTGACGAAGGACCTCGAGGTGGTCCGCGTCGTCGCCGGCGACCTCGAGACGTACCTGACCGGCGTCCGCGCGGGGCGGTCGATCGCCGACGGCGCGGGGGACACCGACTCCGCCGACCTCCTGACCGCGATCGTCACCGAGTTCGAGAAGCACGCCTGGTTCCTGCGGGCCACTCTGGGCGAGTGACCGGCGCCCGGCCGGAGACGAAGGAACGCGGCCCCCGGATCGGCTCGATCCGGGGGCCGCGTTCGTCGAGTTGGAGCCAGGGATGAGATTCGAACTCACAACATCCGCTTTACGAAAGCGGTGCTCTACCGTTGAGCTACCCTGGCGCGTGTCGTTCCTCGTTCGGGCGAGCCGACCCTTTTAGCAGACGGTTCGGGGCGGGGGAAGACCCGGGGCCGTCGATTCGCCGCGGCCCCGTCGCCCGCCCGGCGGGCCGGCCGGGCGGTCAGGCCTCGGTGTGGGGGATCGGGTCGACGACGACCTCCTTCGGCAGCATCCCGGCCTCGGCGCCCTGCGTCAGGAGCTGCTTCACCCCCTCGCGGCCGGCGTCCCCGAGGTCGAGGGTGAACTTGTTGACGTACATCCCGACGAAGCGGTCGTTCGTCCAGTCGTCGATGCCGCGGCCGAACTGCTTCGCGTACTCGAGCGCCTCGCTCCGGTGCTCGAGCCCCCAGTCGATCGAGCGGTTCAAGACGCGCTGGATCTTCGACTGGACGTCCTCGGGGAGGTCGCGGCGGACCGCGTTCACGCCGAGCGGCAGCGGCAGTCCGGTCTTCAGCTTCCACCACTCGCCGAGGTCCTCGACCTTGTGCATCCCGTAGTTCGCGAACGTGATCTGCCCCTCGTGGATGAGGAGGCCGGTCTCGATCTTCTCCTCGATGATCGCGGGGAGGATCTCGTCGAACGGCAGCACCTCGGTCTTCACGTCCGGCGCGTACAGCTTCAGCACCAGGAACGCGGTCGTCTTCTCGCCGGGGACGTGGACGACCGTGTCCGCGTCGAGCTCGTCCTCGATGAAGACGCGGTTCGACACGATCAACGGGCCGTAGCCGTCCCCGACCGAGGCGCCACACGACGTGAGCCGGTACCGGTCGGCGAGGAACGCGTAGGCGTGGAGCGACAGCGCGGTGATGTCGAGCTCCTTCCGCTCGGCACGCTCGTTCAGCGTCTGGATGTCCTGGAGGACGTGCTCGAACTCGAGCCCCTCGGCGTCGACCTGGTCCTGCGCGAGGGCGCAGAACATGAACGCGTCGTCGGGGTCCGGGCTGTGGCCGAGGGTCAGCTTCATGACGGGCTTTCGAGGAGCAGGAGTTCCGGGATCGATCGGAAACTCGCGAGTCTAACGGCCCGCCGCGCGGGAATCGAGCGGAGAGCCGGAGCTCCCGAGGAAGGTGCTTGGACGGCCGCTCAGGGCACGATCCCGGTCTCGACCGCCTCGCCGCCGACCGCCCTCGTGAACGTCGCCTCGGCCCGGGCCAGGGCGGCCCGGAGCGCCTCCGACCCGGCCGCCGCCGGCGCGAACAGGAGGAACCGGAGCGAGGTCGTCCGGCCGGTCACGCACGTCCGCCGGGAGTCGCGGGTCGGATTCCCGAACGGGCCGTCGTCGTCGCAGACCGCGATCCGGCCGGCGAGACGGACCTCGCCGTCGTCGACCCCTCGGTACCCCTCCTCCGGCCGCCCTCGCCGGATCTCGACTTCCCCCCGGATGGCGTCGGCGTCGTACAGCCCGACCGGCAGGAGGAGGGTGAGCGAGACGAGGTTCGCCGCGTCGACGGCGCCGTTGACCGCCGGCATCGGCTTCCGCCGGAGCGCCCGCCGCAGCAGCGCCTCGGACGAGGGACGCGTCTTCGTCGGGTCGAGGCCGATCGCGTGGTACAGCTCGCGCGCGGCGCGGACGCCGGGGATCGAGCCGACGGCGAGGTCCTCGTACGCGCTCCGGAGCCGCGCGGCCTCTCGATTCAGCGCCGCGGTCGTCCCCTCGTCGCGCGCCGGGACGGCGACCCCCTCGAGCCGCAGCGTGCCGACCCGGAGCGCGTCGGCGAGCACGGGGTCGATCCTCACGCGACGCCCGTCCCCCCGCCCTTCAGTTGGCCGAGCCGCCGGCCGATCCGTGGCCGGCGAGGAGCCGCGACACGCGTTCGCGGCCCTTCCGGCGCGCCAGGTGGCGGCGCACGAGCTCGAGCCGCTCGACGAGGTCGTCCGCCTCGAGCATCCGCTGCTTCTCGTCGGAGGAGAATCGGCACGTCGCGGCGAGACGGCCGGGGATCTCCGCCAGCCGTCCCCCGAGCGCCTCGAGGGCGGAGCCCGGCGCGATCGGTCCCGCCGCGTCCTCGCGGAGGCGTTCGTCGATCTCGGCCACGATCTCGGCCAGCCGGGCCGGATCCGACACCGCCTCGTCGAGGTCGTCGACGCGCGCCAGTCGGTACGGCATCTCGCGCACCACCTCGAGGAGGCGGACCCGCGCGACGCCATGCAGCACGACGTCCGAGGTCCCGTCCGGCCTCGGGCGCGCCGCCGCGATCCGCCCCACGCCGAGACACGGGTGGACGAGCGGGTTCGCGTGGTACGCCTCGCGCCAGCCGGGCTGGAAGCGCGGCAGCGCGATCAGCCGTTCGCCGTCCTGCGCGTCCTCGAGCAGCTGTCGATAGCGCGGCTCGAACACGTAGAGCGGAAACATCTCGCCCGGGAGGAGCGTCACCTCCGGGAGCGGGAAGAGCGGCACGAGGCCGGTCGGAGAGGCGTCGGCGAAGGTCGAGATGGTCACCTCGCGGGGGAGGCCGCCCCGGGGCGGGATCACGGGTCGGAGCTGTCGCGTTGAAAGCCGCAGGTCGGGCAGATCAGGCGGCAGTGGAAGTCGTACATCGAGCCCCGACAGATGTCGCAGACGACGCCCGGGGACGCCGTCGCCGAGGGCTCGGGCTCGGCCGGGGGGAGATCGTCGGGGGACGCGTGGAGATCGTTCACCGGGTTCCTCCTCGAGACGTTCCGGGATAGCAGTTCACCCCCCCTCCGTGCAAGCACGACGACCGGGGCACGAGCTGCTACCATCCCCGGTCCTCCTCCTCCCGAAAGAGGACTCTCCATGAAGACGCACCTCCTCGCCCTCCCGTTCGTCGCCTCGCTCTCCCCGTTCGCCGCGGCCCAGCTCGAGGTCGGCGCCGACGCGCCGACCTTCACGCCGACCGAGTGGATCCACGCGGCGCCGGTCGACCTCGAGTCGCTCCGCGGGCAGGTCGTCGCGTTCGCGTTCGTGCGCCTGGAGAAGGACGACAACCTGTTCTGGCTCGAGGAGTGGGACGAGCTCCGCCGGCGGTTCGCGCTCGACCCGGTGACCTTCTTCGCGGTGACGAACGAGTCGCCCGCCTACGTCCGCGAGACCTGCGCGACCGAGCGGATCGAGACTCCGTTCGTCATCGATCCGGCGGACGAGGCGGCGAGGGCGTTCGACGTGCAGCTCCACCCGTCCGTCATGATCGTCACGCCGGCCGGGACGATCGGCTTCCACGGCCAGCCGGGGAGCCGACAGGAGATCGGCGACGCGATCGTGGAACGTCTCGACGGGGCGACGCCGTTCCCCGAGCTGGGGCGGAAGTCGAAGGGGGTCTCGCGGCTGCTCGAGAAGGGGGAGCTGAAGAAGGCGATCGACCTGATCCCGAAGCTCCTCCCGCGGCTGAAGGAGGACGATCCGGACCGGCGTCGGCTCGCCGACATCGAGGTCCTGATCGCCGAGCGGACCGCGCGGCTGAAGCGGACGGCCGACGACGCGATCGAGGCGGAGGACTGGCCGCGGGCGATCACGGCGCTCACGCGTCTCGCCGACGAGCACACGGGGCTCGACGGCGCGGAGGGCGCGTCGGAGCGGATCGAGGAGCTCCGCGCGGACGAGGAGCTCGCGCGCGAGATCGCGGCGGCGATCGACTTCGCGCGGGCGAACCGGTACGAGCGCGAGCGGAACTGGCGCGCCGCGTACAAGGCGTACGACACCCTCGCGAAGGTTCACGCCGACACGAAGGCGGGCGCGCGGGCGAAGGACCTGGCGACGTTCCTCGAGGGGCGCGCGAAGCGCTGACCGCGGCCGGGCGTCCGCGCCACGGGTCGTCGAGGAGCGAGGTGAAGGGATCGCACCCGAGATCGAGGCGCGTCGTACGACCGCGTGTTCGGCGAGACTCCGAGTTCCGTGTGACGCGGAGAGCGCG
>JBICIB010000882.1:0-7022 GCA_043101415.1 Planctomycetota bacterium JB042
CCATCCCCTCCTTCTACCGCGCCTCCCCCCGCCGCTCAACGGACCGGCGCCGGCCGCGCCCTCGCTCCGCCGGCGCCGTCGGCCGGGCCCCCCGTCGGGAGGCCCGGAGTCGCGTCCGCGCGTCAGCCGCCGTGGACGAAGTCCGCCGCGACGTTCGAGGAGACCGGAGTGATGATCAGGCTGAACGGGAAGAAGACCCACCACCAGGTCGACTCGTCGGACTGGACGATCCGGACGCCGTTCGCGCCTTCGGCCTTCGCCTCGGCGGTCAGGAGAGCGGTGTTCGTCTCCAACGTGGAGTCGTGGTAGAGCGGCTGCGTGATCAGCAGGTTCAGCCCCAGCATGTACTGGTTCATGTGGGTGACCTTGTGCCCGTCATGGTCGGTCAGACCGTTGAAGTCGGTGGCATGGTCCTGCCAGGTGCAGCCGGTCGCCGCCAACAGCGCGACGATCGCGACTCCGAGATGCGAAAGCTTCATCGTGATCCCTCCCAACGGAATCGGTTTCGGGGAAGCGTAGTGCGTGCGCCGCCCCAGTCCAAGCACAAGAGCGGTCGGAAACCCCGAGCGCGCCCGCTCTCCCTTGCTCTCCCCTGCTCTCGTTGCTCTTCCAAAGAAGGCCGCCCACCACCCCGGAGGGCGGCGGGCGGACACTCCAGCACAGGTTCTCGAAGAGCCGGCGGAGCCCTCCTCCTTCCTGCGATGGTTCCATCATCGTTTCGGAATCAACTTCGATCGCGGGGTCCGACGAGCGGGCCCGTCGCGTCGTCCATCCGTTGGATGTCACGGAGCGACGCTCGGAGCGATCGCTCGCGCCTCGGATCTAGGCCAGTTGAGAAGACGGACGACGCTCCTTGTTCGTTCAAAGTGTGGATCACGTGAAGAAGACGAACCGCGCCACGAACGCGGCGGCCAGAACGTGGAAGAGGACGCCGAGCCGGCGGCGGGTGACGAGCGCCACGAGGGAGAGACCGACGAACCCGAACGCGATGCCGTCGGTGATCGAGAACGACAAGGGCATCACGATCATCGTGAGGAAGCACGGGATCGCGACCCCGACGTCCTCCCAGTCGATCCGCGAGACCGAGCGTGCCATCGTGGCGCCGACGACGATCAGGGCCGGCGCGAGCGCCGGACGGAGCTCCTGCCCGTCGACGACGACCGCCTCGCCGACGACGCGGGCGAGCGGCGCGAGCGGGAGCGCGACGAGGAACAGGGCCGCGACGACGATCGACGTCAGCCCGGTTCGGCCGCCGGCGGCGATGCCGGCCGCGCTCTCGACGTAGCTGGTGATCGTCGAGGTGCCGAGCGACGCCCCGACGACGGTCCCCGACGCGTCCGAGAAGAGCGCCCGCCCGACGCGCGGCAGCTTCCCTCCCTTCAGGAGGCCCGCCCGCGCGGAGACCCCGACCAGCGTGCCGACGGTGTCGAACAGGTCGAGGAAGAAGAGGACGAACAGCACCTCGAACACCCGTTCCGACCCGAGCAGCCCCGCGAAGTCGAGGTCGTCGAGCACGAGGTCCGCCCCGACGTCGGTCGAGAGGATCGCGTTGGGAACCGGGACGAGGCCGACCCCCATGCCGACCCCGACCGTCGCCGCGAGGCCGAGGAGGAGCCCCGCCCGCAGCCGCGCCGCGAGGAGGACCGTCGTCAGCGCCAGCCCGAAGAGCGCCAGGAGCGAGGTCGGCGCCGAGAGGTCCCCCAGCCGGACGAGCGTCGCCGGATGGTCCCGCACGAGACCGCCCCACTCGAGACCGATCAGCGCGATCAGGAGCCCGATCCCGGCCGCGATCGCGTGCTTCAGGTCGTCCGGGATGGCGTCGAACACCCGCTCGCGGAACCGGACCGCGGCCAGCGCCAGGAAGAGCGAGCCGGAGAGGAGGACCGCGGCGAGCCCCTGCTGCCAGGTCAGGCCGAGCCCTCCGGCGGCGACGGGGGCGCAGGCGGTGAGGGAGAAGAAGACGTTGTGCCCCATCGCCGGCGCGAGCGCGATCGGGAGGTTCGCCAGCAGGCCCATGGCGAGGCAGGCGAACGCGGAGCCGACGCACGTGGCGAAGTACGCCGTCGCGGGCGGGATGCCGGCCAGCCCCATGATCGCCGGCTGCACCAAGAGGATGTAGCTGAGGGTCAGGAAGGTCGTCGCCCCGGCCAGGACCTCCGTCCGGGCCGAGGTCCCGGCCGCCGCCAGGCCGAAGCGTCGCTCGAGGATCCCCATGCCGGCGGGGATCGTAGCAGCCTCCCCGGGGGCGCGCGCCCCGCGGCGGGGCCGTCTCCCCGGCATCGGTGGACTCCTCCCCACCCGTCGGTTACAACGACCCCATGAACTCCGCCGAACTCGACACCTGGCGCGAAGCCGCCGCCATCGCCGGGCACGTCCGCGAGTACGTCGCCTCGCTCATGAAGCCGGGCGCCAAGCTGATCGACCTCTCCCTGGAGGGGCACCGTCGGATCGAAGAGCTCGGCGGGAAGGCGGCCTTCCCCCTGCAGATCTCGGTCAACCACGTCGCCGCCCACTACTGCGCCTACGTCGGCGACGAGTCGGTCCTCGCCGAGAACGACCTCGTGAAGGTCGACTGCGGCGTCCACGTCGACGGGTACGTCGCGGACACGGCCCGGACGGTCGACCTCTCGAAGGACGGCCGGCACGCGCGCTTCATCGCCGCCGCGAAGGGCGCCCTCGACGCGGCGATCGCGATCGCCGGCCCCGGGGTCGACGTGGTCGACATCGGCCGCGAGGTCGAACGGGTCATCCGCTCGCAAGGCCTGAACCCGGTCCGGAACCTCACCGGCCACGGCGTCGGCCGCTGGATCATCCACCGCTCCCCGCAGATCCCGAACGTCCCGTCCGGCCGCGGCCGTCTGAAGGCCGGCACGTGCGTCGCCATCGAACCGTTCGCGACCGACGGCCCGGGGCAGATCCACGAGGAGGGGGACGCCCACGTCTTCATGGCGAAGAAGACCGCCAAGAAGGTGAAGGGGAGCGACCCGGCGGTCCTCGACGCGGTCCGCGCGTTCGGGGGGCTCCCGTTCGGCAGTCGCGACCTGCTCCTCCACCACCCGTACACCGCGGTCGCCGACACGCTGAACGCGCTGATGCGCGCGAACCAGCTGATGGTCTACCCGCCGCTCTGCGAGAAGCCCGGGACCTTCGTGGCGCAGTTCGAACACACGGTCTACGTGCATGACGACGGCGTCGAGGTCCTGACCGCGAACACCGAGCCGAGCCGCAAGCCGGCCGAGGCGGCGACGCGGACCTGACGCGCCCGTCCCGCGCCGCGCCCCCGGGGCGTCACCTCCGGGGAGCGGCCGCGTAGAGGGAGGGACCATGCCGAACCGATCGCGCTCTCACCTGCTCGTCCTCGCCCTCGCCCTGCCGCTCGCCGGCCCCGCCGAGGCCCGCTCCCAGCCCGACGAGGAGACGATCCTCCGCGAGGCGGAGAAGATCGAGCGGTCGATGGTGAACCTCGTCTCGAAGATCCGCGAGTCGACGGTGGCGGTCGTGCGGTACGTCGAGAAGCCGACCGAGGACGGGCGGACGGTCGAGCAGCAGGCGGGCGTCGGCTCGGGCGTCGTCGTCGACCGGGACGGCAAGGTGTTCACGAACGTCCACGTCATCGCGGGGGCGTCGCGCGTCGAGGTGATCTTCGAGGACGGCGAGGTCTGCGAGGCCGAGGTGTTCAACGAGATGCCGACGTACGACTTCGCCCTGCTGAAGGTCCGCCGGTCGGGGCTCTCGCCGGCGAAGTGGGCCAGCACCGCCGCCGTCGAGACCGGCCAGTGGGCGCTGGCGGCCGGAAACCCGCGCGGCCTGGCGCTCGACGGCGAGCCGGTGGTGACGCTCGGGATCGTCTCCGGCAAGGGGCGGGTCGCGGGCGGGCGGTACAAGTACCACAACTCGATCCAGACGGACGCCGAGATCAACCCCGGCAACTCCGGCGGACCGCTCTTCGACCTGAACGGACGGATCCTCGGGATCAACGGCCTCATCAACACGCTGGACGCGTCGAAGGCGAACGTCGGCGTCGGGTACTCGATCCCCGGCGCGCAGATCGAGTCGTTCCTGCCCGGGCTCATGTCGGGCGAGCCGGTCGAGGCGGGGTACCACGGCCTGACCGTCGCCGCGAGCGACGATCCCCGCGGCGGCGTGGTCGTCGAGAAGGTCGCGCGGCGCTCCCCCGCCGACAAGGTCGGGATCCGCGTCGGCGATCGCATCACCGGGCTGAGCGGGCAGAGGATCGACGGGATCGTCGACTGGTCGAACCTCCAGGCGATGCTCCCGAACGGCCGATCGATCACGCTCCGCTACGAACGGAACGGGCGGTCCTCGAGCAAGACGCTGAAGCTCGAGAGGCCGCGGGACGGGAACCGCCGATGACCGGGCTCCGCGCGCCGCTCCTCGTCGCGACCGCCCTGGCCGCCGCCGTCCTCGCGCCGGCGGCCCGGGCCCAGATGAGCTCGCTCGACGACCTCGACCGCGAGTTCCGGCGCGTCGTCGAGCGCGTCGCGGAGGCCGTGGTGCAGGTCGAACCCGGCATCTCCGGGGTCTGCATCTCCGAGCAGGGATACGTGCTGACCGACGGACTGGTCGCGCAGGCGTTCGCGCGCTCGAGCGACGGGACGGTCGAGGTGACGTTCCCGGACCAGTCGAGGTACGACGCCCGCCTCCTCGCGACCGACGCGGCGACCCGGACGGTGGTGCTGGCGATCGACACCCGCCGCCGCCTCCCGGCGGTCGTCCCCGGCGACCCGGAGGGCCTCGCGGTCGGACACTTCCTCCTGACCGTCGGGAACGCGTTCGGGCTCGCGAGCGAGAGCGAGCCGGCGGTGACGCTCGGGGTCGTCTCGGCGATCCATCGCGACGCGCAGGGTCGGCCGGTCGGCATGGAGACGTCGGCGGCGACGAACCCGGGACAGAACGGCGGCCCGTACTTCGACACCGAGGGGAAGCTGGTCGGACTGGCGCGCGGCCTCCCGGACGGACAGGACCTCGCGCAGGTCACGCCGATCGACCGGATCCGCGAGGCGTACGCCGGGAAGACCGAGGCGTCGCGACTCTTCGAGCGCCCGACCTCGCTCCGTCCGCCCCGCTCGAAGTCGTCGATCCTCTCCCGCGCGTTCCACATCGCCGCGATGCGCGCCCGCCCGATCGTGTGCACCCTCCTGATCGAACGCGAGCCCGTCGAGGCGACCGAGGCGGAGGCCGCCGACGCGGCGGCCGCGGAGGACGACGACGGAGACGACGACCGCGGCGAAGGGAACGGCCGGCGCCGCGGGAGGAAGAAGGACGCGAAGGAGAAGGCGCCGCCGGTGATCCCCGTCCGAACGGGACCGGTCACCGGGACGATCGTCCACCCCGACGGCTTCGTCATCGCCGCCGGCGCGCCGTTCGGCGACGACGTCCGCGCGGTCGAAGCGGTCCTCCACGACGGCCGGCGCTACGCGGCGACGGTCGTGGCGCGCGACCGGAAGGCCGACCTCGCGCTCCTCCTCCTCGACAAGCGTCCGCAGGACCCGCTCCCGAGCCTCGGAGCGCTCCGGCAGGACGAGCTGTCGATCGGCCAGTTCGTGGTGGCGGTCGGCGCCCCGCACGAGCCCGCGCCGGCGACCGATCCGTTCGTGACCGTCGGCATCCTCTCGGCCCGGCACCGGCTGAACGCGTACCTCGACGCGCTGCAGACCGACGCGGGCGTGAACGTGAAGAACGCGGGCGGCGCCCTCGTCGACCTCCGCGGCCGGCTCATCGGCGTGATCCTCCCGCCGTCCCTGCCGTTCGGCCAGAACTCCGGCCTCGGCTTCGCGATGCCGATCGACGGTCTCAGCGGCGCGCTGACGCGCCTGATGAAGGGGCAGGACAACGAGCCCGCGTACATCGGCGTCGTCCTCGGCGACGCCCCCGGCGGCGGCGTCCTCGTGAACGAAGTCACCGCCGGCTTCCCGGGCGAGCGCGCCGGCCTGCGCGCGGGCGACGTCATCACCCACCTCGACGGCGAGGAGGTCCCGCACCGGCGGGCGCTGACCGACTTCCTCTGGACGAGGAAGGCGGCCGGCGACTCGATGGACGTGACGCTCCGCCGGGGCGACGCGACGCTCGAGGTCCGGGTCGCGCTGACCCGGCGCCCGTGAGGACGGTCACCGTCCCCGTCGCCGACGCGGGGGTCCTCCTCGCCGTCGACGAACACCTCCCCGCCGCGGACGCCCGCGCGCACGCGATCTTCCTCCCCGGCTTCGGGTCGCACCGCCGGGGGACGAAGGCGACCCGCCTCGGGCGGCGGCTCGCGAACGCCGGGGTGCGGCTGCTGACCGTCGACTTCGAGGGGCACGGCGACTCGACCGGACGGTTCTCCTCCCTGTCGCTCTCTCGACACCGGCGCGACGCGACCGCCGTCCGCGACCACCTCGTCGGCGACGCCCCGGTCTCGCTGATCGGGTCGTCGATGGGCGGACTGGTGGCGGCGATGGCGGCGGCCGACGACGCGACCGTCGAACGGCTCGTCCTGATCGCGCCCGCCTTCGGCTTCCGCGCCCGGTGGGAGGCGCGGGTCGGCGCGGAGCGAATCGAGGCGTGGCGCGACGCGGGGACGCTCGAGTGGAGGGGGGACGACTTCACGGCGGAGATCGAGTTCGAGATGCTCGCGGACGCACGCCGCGTCGACGAGGCGGCGGTCGTCGCGGCGATCTCCTGCCCGACGCTCCTCGTTCACGGGACGGACGACGACACGGTCCCGATCGAAGAGGCGGATCGCTTCGCCGCGACGTGCCGCGCCCCGCTCGTCTACCGGCGCATCGAACGCGGATCGCATCGCCTCGACGGCCACCTCGATCGGCTGGAGGAGGAGGTCGCTTCCTTCCTCGCGCCGGACCCCGCTCCGCCCCCCGGTTCGCGCACCGGGACGCTACCATGACCGGCGACGCCCCTCGCCGCTCGTGGAGCCCTCCCCCATGACCGAGTCCTCCCCCGGCCGGACCGAGCACGATCTCCGAGGCGCGGAGCGCCCCCTCGGAAGCACGGACCGGCCGAGATCG